>NZ_JBFRSC010000036.1:0-11995 GCF_041473335.1 Vibrio sp. 10N.222.55.C7 | reverse complement strand
TAAACAACTAGTAAAAGAGTCTATAAGTACCTATAACAATATGAGGCCGCACCTTAGTCTCAGGATGAAAACTCCAAATGAGGTGCATGAAAAAAGCCAACAGCTGATGCTGTTGGCTTAGTAGAAATACTGTCAACGTATTTTAGGACGAGACACTATGTCTACGCATTGCCCGTGAACTTCAGACGATTACATCCGCTAAATCCAGTGAGCAATTTTATCGAACAGTCGGTTTTTGTCGGCAGGTTTAACAATAAAGTCCGACATGCCTGACGATTCCATCTTTTCCAAGGTAACGGGAGAACTGTCACCCGTGTGAGCAATAATCGGCACCGAAGAGTATTCTTTGTCGGCACTTCGAATACGGCGAGAAGCTTCAACACCGTCCATGATTGGCATTTCAATATCCATTAGGATCAAGTCGATGTCGTCGGTATCAAGCGCATCTAAGGCTTGTTGTCCGTCTTCTTTCTGCACAACATCAAAGCCCTGTTTTTCCAATAACATTGCTGTAAATCGGCGTAGAGACTCGTTGTCATCGACCACCATAATCGTACGTTTAGTGGTGGCCTCTAGCGGTTTTACAGTAACCGATGGCATCACATAGTTGGAGTCAAACAGTAAACGATCAATGGTCGCTTTGGTATTCAGTAGCCAAACTTGCGTTTCCACCCAAATAGGCTCGAAAGAGATGTTACGCACACGCTTGATAGGATGACGCTCATACAAGTAAATGATTCGCGCCTCAGTGAACGAAAGTAACGATTCAATCTTATCGAGGCAATTGGCTCTTAAATCCAAGCTCTCCATATCAACGAAAATCAAGTCGAACTCAAACTGATATTCCTTATTCTGAAGCGCTGATGCCACATCCAAAATCTCGAGGTCAAAACCCATAAAGCGAGATATTTCAGTCATTTTACTGGAAAGCACTGTCTGATCACTGATCATCAGCACCGTCTTGAGTTTAGTCAGTTCGCTCTTGATTTCCTCTACCGAATTGGAAGTCAAAGATGGGAAAATCATCGTGAACTGTGTCCATTGATCCACTTCAGACTGGCATTTAATCTCACCACCAAACGAGCGCATGACCTTCTGACAAAATGGCAAACCTAAACCGTAATTACCCGACTGGCCTGTGGTGTAAAAGTCTTGGAAAATACGACGAATGATATCGCTCGAAATACCAGAGCCGTTATCCGTCACCATTATCTGGTTCGTCACTTCATCACTGAACATGGTGACATGAATATGAAAATCTTCAGGGCTACGATGATGGAACGCATTCTTGAACAGGTTATACATGACGTATTTCAACAAGGTGTCGCTGCCCAAGAACTCAAAGTTACTCTGCACATCCAAGGAGATTGCTGACTTATCAGCAGTGCGCTTGTAATTGAAGCTGTCTATCGCATCCTCAACCACCGCTTGCGCTGAATGCTTCTTAAACGTAGAGCGAGAGACTCGGTTTTCATCAATTGAAGTCAGTAACAGATCAATCGTTTCGTTACCGGAATGAATGATCTCCATCGCTTCATCGCCCACTTCACGCAACTGAATCACTTCTTCATTGCTTAACGCATATTGCCCTTTTTGATCACCACTTTTAGGGTTAGGCAATATGGACTGCATAACATCAATAGAGGTAAGTAACCCGCTTAGAGGGTTTCGCATCTCATGGGCAATACCCGCACCAAAAGACTTCGCCAATGACACTTTGTTTTCATGTTCCACCTGATTGCGGAAGTAGAACAAGTTGCCGAACAAGTAGATAAACAAAAAGATTGGCACATGCGTCCAATCCATTGTGAGTTCGAGGTAGAAGTCTTGTGCAATCCAAGCACACAAGGTAGCAATCCCAATACCGGCAAAGGTTTGTGCAAACATCACTCTCGTCACGTGCACCAATAAAATATGGAGGAAAATAGCCGACATGAATGACATAACCCAAACGTTGGACCAATTATTCATTAGCAGCATGTAGAAGAAGAAACCTGGCAAACAGATAGTTACAGCAACTTGATAATAAGCCGGAAGGTATTTTCGCCATTCAAATGGGACACGATTACGAAATATAATGCCAAAGAACAATACCGAGCAAAACAAGCGAAGCGCTAAGTTTTCGTAGGGCTGCGGAAACAAAAACTCCCACACAATGTAGTAAATTGGAAAGCCGACAAAGCCCATCCAACCTACGAGAGTAAGGTTTGGTTCTGCGTACTGGTAAACTTTACGAATCGCGTTCATACGAAATACTTTGTTCTCTAAGCCCTGACGTTTATTAATTCTATGATTTGGTTTTTATACTTATATTTTGGCGCCGATTATATTACACATCACGTCCGAGCAGTGGGGTTTCAATCAAATAACCAACGGATTTATTTTTATTATTAAGCTTAGATGAATAAAGTCTCAGTTTTATACTTTAATTCAGACACTAAACCTGAGTTCCTGAGACTTGTCCGCTAGCGCCTACACCAATTACCCCTCTTACTTACTGTTATGTCACTGTTACTCGATGCATTTTTCTTGGAGTATCGCCGTAATCTATCACTGCGTAATGTTGCGTTACCCTGTTATCCCAGATCGCCATTGAGCCGTTGTCCCATTTGAAACGAACTTGAAACTCAGGGCGTCTCGCAATTTCAAACAGTTGGCTGAGTAAAACATCACTCTCTTTGCGGTCGAGTTCGTTGATATAACGAGTAAACTGTTCATTGATACAGAGCGTTTCTTTATCCGTTTCAGGATGAACTTGAACAACAGAGTGAACCACTGGCGGATTCTCCTGTGCTGTTTTAATCAAGGATTTGTGCCAATCGAGATCAATGTCTTCTGATTCTATACCTTCAAAGGCCACAAGCGAATGAGTCGCCGACAACCCTCTCAACTTAGCTTTCATATCTTCATGTAGAGATTCAAAAACCGCAGTCATAGAACACCAGATAGTGTCACCACCAATGCTTGGAATGTGTTGAGCATGCAACAGGGAAGCTTTCGACGGCAAGCTGCGCCACGTTAAGTCGGTATGCCAATAACTTTCCTTTGGCGCATTGCCACGGGTTGTTTCAATCACACTCACCTGTGGCGCACTTTCCACGCGAGGGAAGAAAGGATGTGCAGGTTCTAACGTTCCAAAGCGCTGTGCAATCATCAAGTGTTGTTCTGGAGACAAAGTCTGCCCGTCGAGAAAGATCACTTGATGGGCAATAAGTGCCTGATACACCTTATCTAGTTCATCAGCACTGCATGTAGAAAGCTCTAGTTCGTGAATACGAGCGCCGATGTGAGGAGTAATGGGTTCTATTTTCAACATACTTTCGCTTATTGGTGATATTGAGTTGCAGGGCGGATCTGGCTACTAGGCTAATCTGACTACTAACAGTAAACCGGGTAAATGCTGATTTTCTTTCTCACTTGAAATAGAAAGTCGTCTCTCCGAAACAAAAAAAGAGCTCCTAAGCTGGAGCTCTTTTCGTTTTTTGATACTTCCTGTATCCATAGACAAGTCCAATCTGTAGTACTTTCACTGAAAGCCAGATCATCGATATCTCCAGTTGTGTATCACCAATAAATCTAGCATACAATCTTCAGACTGTTCTGGGACACAACCGAGATAATCAACTCTAGTGCCAAGCCATCTCACCGCTTAGCACTTTCGCGCCAAGTTCTAAATCGCCTTCCGTAGCCTCAAATTTCGGGTAGGCTTTCTTCATGTAATCACTGATCTCGACCGATGTTGGATTACTTTTGCTCGCCAACGCTTTTTCAATATCAGCCACATAATCCTTCGTGAAGTGAACTGCATTTATTCCTGTTGGCATTTCACCTAAATAGTGACCCGGAATTACAACCTCTGGCTCTAGTGCTTTCATACGCTCCAACGATTGTGACCACTGGCTACGAATCTCTTTCGATGCAGTATCTGCCATCCATACATGCACACCGCTATACACCGACACGCCACCAAACACCGTTTTTTCAGACGGAACCCATAGGTAAGCTTGGTGTGTATTTATCTCTTTCACTTCGATGGTTTCACCTTCGATGCTTAATGTTGTGTCGTTCATCACCATTGGAACAATCACCTTAGAGGGCGCGTTGCCTTCTAATATAGGCCCCCAGTATTCAAGCTTTGCATCTTTGGTGCGTTTGATATGCGCGACAACGGCTTCACTGGCAACGACTTTAACGTTAGGAAATGCCGAAACTATCGGTTCCAAACCAAAGTAGTAATCTGGGTCGCCGCTACTGATGTAAATCATCGATAATTTTTTGCCAGTCGCTTTGATTTGCTCCACCAAATTTTGTCCATCAGCCACACTAAATTGCGCATCAAACAGAATCACTTCTTTCTCACCCGAAACCAATACCGAGCTTGCCGGGAATATCGCGTTCTCGCCGGGGTTATAGTGAGTAATGTTCAGTTCTGTCGCTAGCGCAACACTTGATGCCAGCACGGTTCCTAGGCTTATGGTTCCTAAAAGCATGCTTTTTGATAACAGGGTTTTCGATAACGTATTCATGGCTTTATTCCGATATTTGGAGTTGAACACCTGCCAACTCGCTGAATGTCCAAATATCTTATTTGATTGTTTTTAGATGAAATAGACATCAAATTAACTTTAACTGTTGCAGTTTTCGGACATATACTGAGGTCGGTTTAATTCTCTAGGCAATAAAACAATGGATAAACTCGAGGCAATGAATGTCTTTGTCACCATAGTGGAACGTGGCAGTTTAAGCGCTGCGGCAGAGCACCTTGATCTCTCACGAACCAAGGTCACTCGTTATTTGGGTGAGTTAGAAGCATGGATGGACACACGCTTGCTTCACAGAACAACACGAAGCTTGAGTTTAACCAGCGCAGGTAAAGAAACACTTGAGGTCGCCAGAGAACTTTTGGCACTGGAAACATCCCTAGCTGGGATCAGAAACCAAAACCGAGAGCATTTAAAAGGTCAGCTGCGTATTACTGCGAGCTACTCGATTGTCGATAGCTTCTTGATGGAATCAATTAGTCGCTTCATCGCCAAATGGCCAGAGGTTTCTATCGACATTATCTCGACTGATCAGACCGTCAACCTGGTTGAGTCACGCATCGATTTGGCCATTCGCATAACCAACGAACTGACGCCCAATATTGTCGCGAAGCAGATCGGTGAATGCCGCTCCGTGATTTGCGCATCGCCTCAATATCTAAAAGAGAAAGGCACACCCACAGAAGCCCAAGATCTAGCGCACCACAACTGTTTATCGTTCAGTTACTTTGGCAAAACCGCTTGGACGTTCAATGGCCCCAATGGGCTCGAATCGGTTCCGATTAAAGGGAATATCAGTGCAAACACCTCAGAGGTTCTGCTTTCTGCCACACTCAAAGGCAACGGTATCTGTTTACTGCCCTTCCCTTCAGTGGAAACCATGATGCGTGATGGTCTATTAGTGCCACTGCTTTCTGAATGGCAACCTAAAACGCTCGGTGTTCATGCTATTTATGGAACGCGTAAACAAGTCACACCGCTGTTAAGAGCCTTTATCGACCATTTATCTGACGAGATGGAACAATCGACAAGTTGGTAGAAGTACGATGCCATCACTAAGGAGGAAAACTTGCCATTAGTAAAACTGATGCAGAATTAAAATCATTAATTTTACTTAACTGTCAGTTGCTTCTATCGTGACTGCATACATCATCAATTAGCTTATTAACGCAGGGAAACTGACTATGACTGCCATTACCGATTTAGACATTTTGTTAAAGTCCATGTCACCAGAACTCATTGAAGGCAACTATGTTTTCTGTACTGTCGACGGAGCGTTAACAGACTATGTTCAGCTCAATCCAATCTCAACTTTTCGTGAGAAAGAAGGTTTAACGCTGGTTCTGGAAGAAGACGTTGCGACCAAAGCTCAGCTAAACTTCGACGGTGTATTTAGCCTTATCACTTTATCGGTACATTCGAGCCTTGAAGCGGTTGGATTAACGGCGGCGTTTGCCACCAAGCTTGGCTCTTACGGCATTAGCGCTAACGTGGTTGCGGGCTACTATCACGACCACATCTTCGTTCAAAAAGACAAAGCAGAAGCTGCAATGAGTGCGCTGAAAGAGTTTTCAGAAGCGGATTAGTAAAGAATTCGATTGTTCACAGACACAAAAAAAGCGACGTAATCTACGTCGCTTTGGCTTATTGCTTAACGTGCACTCACTGATCAGGCATCAGTGAGCGAACCAGTTAAGCAAGCTTAAAAGTCGCCACTTTGTCACTTAAGCCAGCGGCTTGGCTCTTAAGTTCGTTCGACTCAGTTAAGCTGTCCTGTGCGCCCACAACTAAGTGGTCGGTAACATCTTTAATGGTCGTCACGTTCTGGGTAATTTCACCCGTCACATGTGTTTGCTCTTCAGCAGCCGTCGCGATTTGAGTCGCCATATCGCTGATCAAAGCAACTGCAGTATTGATCTCTTCAAGCGCATGCGAAGCTCGATCGGCATCTTCTACTGAATGTATTGCCAACTTAGAACTGCTCTCCATCAGCTCAACCGCTTGCGCCGTTGTACGCTGCAGGATATCAATTGTTGATTTGATCTCTTCCGTTGAAGAGTGGGTACGCTGTGAAAGCACACGTACTTCATCCGCTACCACAGCAAATCCACGACCTTGTTCACCAGCACGAGCCGCTTCAATCGCTGCATTCAAAGCAAGTAAGTTGGTTTGTTCTGCAATACCTTGAATCGTTGCGAGTACGGTCGAGATCTCTTGAGCGTGCTTGTTTAGCTCGCTGATCACATTACCTGCTTCGTTCACTTCATTGGCTAGGTTATTGATTGAACCTTTGGTATCCACAACCAGAGCGTGACCACTGTTAGTGCTTGTCGCTGAATCTTGCGCCGCTTTTGCTGTTTGCTCGGCATGCGATGCTATCTCTTGCGTGGCGCTCGCCATTTCAGTTACGGCCGTCGCGACCATAGTGATTTCTTGCTGCTGATGATTAAGCTCATCCACCGAACGGTTCGCACGCTGAGCACTTTGCTCTGACTGGCTGTTTAGCTGTTCTGACTGCCCACGGATATGGCCAATCAACTGCTGTAAGCTTCCAACAAAGGTATTGAAGTTATGAGCCAACTCGCCCACTTCATCTTGGTTTTCAACATGAATGCGTTGAGTTAAATCACCACTACCATTCGCGATTTGCGCCAGTGCTTGAGAAACGTGGTTCAACGGGCGGAATAGAATCGTACACAACAGGTTAAACAGTATGGTACATACGATCACCACAAGTAGCGTCACCAACACTTGACCAATCACTGCATCAAATAGTGGCGCAACCAGAGAGTCATGGTTAACAACGCTCACAGTAATCAGGCTCGTTCCATCAATCGCACGTGCGTACAGAACATAGTCGCTGCCATTCAACTCGATAGAAGTGTCTTTACCGCTAGTCAGCGCCTTTTGTACGTCCGCAAAATCTAACCCAAGTGAGCTGATGTTTTTGTTCAGTAACTTAGTGTCAGGGTGCGTATAAACCGTGCCCTTATTGGTCGCGATGAACATGTAACCTTCACCTGGAAGAATCACCTGCTCTAGACTGTTTAAGATGTCTGCAATTTCTACATCAGCACCCAACACAACCTGTTGCCCATGCAGTTGCATTGCTGTTCCTAATGAAACAACGTTCGCCCCAGTTGCTGCAGCAACCGTTGGGTTATCCATGAACACCTTGCTTGGGTTCGCAACCGCATTGGTGTACCAACCCCATACGCGTGGATCATCATTGCCCGGTGGCAACACAACACCGTTCGCGTTCTTTTGCGAACCATCAGGAAATGCCAAGAAGACATTATCAAAAGAGGCTGAGTCACGAACCTGTTTTAGATGAGTCACCAAGCTTTCTTGTTTGGACTCTTTCGAAAGAGAAGTAAGCGCACGCTCTTTGGATAAGATCCAATCCGATACATATTGATTGTACGAAGCCGATGCGCCTTCTAAACGCTGTTCAACTTCTGTATCCAACCTTTGCAATGAAGCACGAAAAGACAATGCCTCGACCAAGATCCCCCCCAGGATAATGGCCATACTGGCTGAAATCGCCAGTTTATTTTTAAGCGAGAGTTTCTTGAACATAGGAAACCTATAATGTGGAAGTAAAAAACCGTGGCGAACAAATTGGTTGCCAAAGAGGTTTGCAAGCGGGATATATTTTACGCTTTAAAATAAATTAAGAAACCGATGAGGAACTGAAATATTGATATATGTGAGTAAGTGCACGCATCGTAACCCATTGATTTAGAGAATGGTAAACTCTAAATTTTGAATTAATGTGCTAAACATGGTCAGCTGATGAGTGTCTCTGTTTGAGAATAATAACGGCACAGATCGCGCCATGCCGTTAGCTCATTAGGAAGGTATTTAAATGAGTTGAACGTCTGAATAGAAACAGGTTGCGAACTAAATAGTCAAAAGTTGATCAACCAAAGTCCAACGTTAACAGCAATCGTGTTTCGTCAGATGAAGTGACTGGTGAACGGTGAACAAGGCCTCTATTCTCATTGCCACTCCAACGCTCCCCTTTTAATAACGCAACATCACCACTGGCCATTTTCTGGATGTCAGATTCGTCGTTGTACAGGCCTGAAACAGAATCAGGCTTTCCGTTAGCCCCTAGCCCTAGCTTAGAACGGTCGACTAAGTCGTTTGGCAACCATTGAGTCGCAACACCATGATAAGTTGTCACCAAGCGGCAAGGCACTTGATCAAAATGGAAACGTGGGCACATCGCTTTATTCAGAACGGCTAAACGTAACCCGACTTCTTCAAGCTCAAACAAACAACAGAACATATCCACCAGCTCTGCCATGTTTTCTAACAGCGCTTTAGAGGCGGTGCCATCGGTGGCAAATTCCAACTTATCGAAAGCATTTTCAGGTGACACGCTAACAGACTTACTAAAGTTTGGATTCAAGGCGATAAATTCACTAATTGCCGTCGTTAAGCCTTCATCAAACTGTCGCTGCCATACCGCTATATTAATATCACTTTGGTAGATATCCGCTAATACCGTTGGCTGCTCAGAAGCGCTAAGTCCAGGCTTATGATTCGCCTGATCCTTGATACTCACAACGGAACTAATGTTAAGTGGCTGATTGCTATTCGTTATCAAAGGCTTGGTTAACACGGCATTCATTACGTCATCTCCTTGATGCATGCTTATCGTTTCTCTTTTAATACTGCAAACGTCGTTCACAGTAATAGTGAATTTTAGTTATGTTATAACATAACTAAATTTGCACAAGTAACTTTGCCGATCATGGTTCCAATAATATGGCGATGCTCTACCTTCGTCAGGTAATTTGATGAATGCTGAACTAAGCTTCTATCTATCTTTTTCTAATTTATCTTTAGTTCAAATAAAGATCTCCAAAAATGCACGACTCGAGAGCGTTAAACTTGTGAATTCATCAATGTGGTGACAACTTATGAAAAAACTAATCTCTACACTCGGCATCCTATGCACCGTTATCTCCGCTCAATCTTTCGCGGAAACGGGCTACACGTTAGACCCCAATTTATCGAATATCACGTTCGCAACCATCAAGAAGCAGTTTGTTGTTGAGCCCGCATCCATCAAGCCTTTATCTGGTGGTCTTACCGAAGCGGGTCAGTTTTCCATATTGTTGGACGTAAAAAGTGTGAGAACTGGCGTGGCTATTCGCGATCAGAGGCTCAATGAGCTCTACTTTGAATCGATGACTTTCCCTGAAGTGAAGATATCTGGAAAAGTTGAACCGTCAATGTTGTCCGGTGACCCAAAAAGAACAACCATTGCAGCGGAGGTTACCTTGCACGGCGTAACAAAAACGATCGATTTCCCAGTTGTGGTGGTTCCATCCTCAGGATTTGTCATGGTTAGTTCAGCCTCGACAATCATCGTCAACGGCGCTGATTTTGGGATATCGACAGAGAATCTAAACAAACTTTCAGCGACCGTGGGTGGATTAGCGATTTCCGACCAAATCCCTTTAAGCTTTAACCTACTTTTCGACCAATAATGGACTTATAACTATTCCTTTCTATTCTCCCTCATTTCACATTCATCAATCGTTTGAGAGCGGTGAATGTGAGTAAGAGTACGCGACAACGCAATAAACTGAATTAGGTTTGAATAAACTAAACCAAAATTTCCACTCGATTTCCCCAAGTCGGCCAGATAAACATCCCTCACAAAGTATTAAATTGAGCGTTATATAGGCTCAGAGATGTCGTTGATGTCACATGTCGTTACACAGCATGACGCCTTAAGGCTTTACATCTTGGGCGAGGTAAACAACAATCCCTGAGAATAAATCCATAACATAATGTATTTAGAAATTATGAGTAACACAGAAAACAAAAAATCGAGTCCTCTTTTCGAAGTCGTATTTAACGTCTTTCTTCCTTCATTCATTTTAATGAAGTTCAGTGGAGATGAGCTTCTCGGAACAGGCTTAGCATTACTTGTCGCACTAGCCTTCCCTATTGCTTACGGTGGCATGGAGTTGATCCGCAACAAGAAGTTCAACTTCATAGCGGCGCTTGGCTTCGTCAGCGTGCTATTAACGGGCGGTATTGGTTTCTTTGAGCTAGACACTCGTTGGTTAGCACTAAAAGAAGCATTAATCCCTGGTCTAATTGGTTTGGCGGTTCTTGGCTCTACCTTCACCCGCTACCCGTTTATCCAGAAAGTTATCTTCACACCGGCCCTGTTAAATATCTCTCTTATTGAAGAGCGCCTAAAGCAGTTCGGTAACCAAGCAAAGTTTGATCGTTGTCTAATGACATCCAACTACCTATTCGCGAGTACTTTCGCATTTTCTTCAGCTATGAACTACTTCCTAGCGACTTGGATTGTGACTAGCCCTGCTGGCACCGCTGCCTTTAATGAAGAACTTGGCAAGCTGACACTTTACAGCTACCCAGCAATCGCCATCCCAAGCATGCTGATGATGTTAGGTATTTTCTACTACATTTGGCGTCAAGTTCGCACGATGACATCACTAGAAACAGAACAAATTTTTATTACTAAATAGTTCTGAATTAACAAATCGCTCTGACAGCACAACATGAAGCCCAGCAATTAAGCTGGGCTTCTTTGTTTTTACTCTTTCGTTATCAACGTGATAGATGACAGCTTCGATTTGGATTATGAATCGAACGGGCAACCCTAATGCTCTTTTCTCAAGTAAATTTGGGCAACATGTCTATAAACCAATAATAATCAATGAATTGCATTGATTGAACCGACAGATGCTTTTATAGTCAATTCTGTTGGTTACTTTACAAAGCTCTACCCGCTCACTGACATTATTTCAATTGCTGTTGATAAGATCGCATAAGCTAGGTGCTAAAGGTAGACGCCAGCCGTACTCAATAAGGAATATAGATTATGAACAAATCTCAATTAGTTGAACACATCGCGACTTCTGCAGACATCTCAAAAGACCAAGCAGGCACAGCACTAAATGCGCTAGTTGAAGGTATCTCTACTTCGCTTGCGAACGGTGATGACGTATCGATCCTTGGATTTGGTAGCTTTAAAGTTAACTCTCGAGCTGCTCGCACTGGTCGTAACCCGCGAACCGGAGAAGAGATTCAGATTGCCGCATCAAAGACGCCAGCATTTAAAGCGGGCAAGGCACTAAAAGAAACGTGCAACCTGTAACACAAAAAACACAAGGAAGATTACGATGACGACTAAGGAAAAAGCGAAAACGAGCCGAAGCAAAAAAGCAGGCAAGTCGACTAAAGCGCAAGCCGAAACGCCTAAGACTCGTCAACGCATTGAAGAGCTTCTCGAAGAGCGTGAACTGGCTAAACTGTTAGAACTTTAGTTTATATAAGAACTAAAGTTTAGGTTTAAGCAAGGTGATAGTTTGTTATCGTTCTAATGCCACTGCAGATTTGTAGTGGCATTTTTGATTTAGGAGCAAGCGCCTCTAATAAATAATACCAATCCGGAAAAT
>NZ_JBFRSC010000035.1:0-20822 GCF_041473335.1 Vibrio sp. 10N.222.55.C7 | reverse complement strand
CATTATTACTGCGCTTTTCTAAATTTTTCATTATAAATTATAAATTAATTATTATAAAAATAATGATTAAATATATATTTTATCATTGTGGTCAAATATGGGATATAATATATGAAATTTCTAAAAACAAATTCATTTAAAAAACTATGTTTACTCGCTTTTTTATTTAATATTAATAGCGCTTTTTGCTCTTCCACTGGACCTAGAGAGGAACCTTTTTCGAGGCTTTATCTTGAAGGCACCTATGTGAATTTATCGCCAAATTCTAAAATATACGCCAATAATAGAATGCAGGCCGAAATTGAAATTTATTATCAGTTGAAATCTAATTACACGTTTGACAATGCAAGTCTCAAAAAACTCTATACGGCGGAAACGATTGACTCGCTCTCCGTCTCAGATTCTCACAGCGGGTATGTATTAGATATCAGGCTTGAGGATGGAAGTAACCGAAACAGACGAAGAGAAGGCTATAGGAGTGTTTCTAAGTTTGTTTCAGGTAACCGTGCAGATGTTTATCATCTGTGTGTCCAAGCGACGGCCACCAATAATATCACTGGTGAATCTCTTACCCAAAATACTTGTAATGGAACCACAAACAAATCTTCTGCCATCGTCGAATTGTTGACCCCAAGAACCTTTACCAGTTCAGATTTTACCTACGAAACAAGCAATAGCGGATGGAGTGATGGGGCCATTCTTCATCTCAATAAGTATAAGCCTAACAATTTTACGCTCCAGAAAGTTTGGCAAGAAGGGGGGCTGAGATTTAATAATGACCACCATAGGTTGCTGGGGACTTATAGCAACAGCCAGTCCTCTTCCGCCTTATACTGGATATATGATACAGATGCTGGCCATATCAACATACCATTTTCAACTACCTATGACACTGGCTGGAAAGACCGGGTTGTCTATGGCGATCTCAATACAGATGAGGCCATTATATTCGTCAGCTCATTTGGGCGCGGTATTTACAGCAGCAACTCTGCTAACATCTCTAAAGCATTTCCTCCCTATGACTGGAACCAAAGTATTAGTCCTGATGGAAAAATAGTGTATTTCGAAGATAAATTTGGCAATAGAGGATACTTTAGTTTTTCAAGAACTAGCTACAATGATTATTTCGAGGAAGGGTACTATTTAAGAAGAATACATAGTGAACATAATTAATAGGTGATTAATAAAATGTCTTTTTTATCGAATGCACATAACTTCTCAATTATTAATAATTCAGGTGTCGATCCTAGGACTGGGGCTTATATATGTTCAATAAGGCTCGCTGATTTTATATCACATAAAACCGTAGGTTCTCCCATTTCCTTGGTATTAAACTATCGTGCCGAAAGTGTTCGAGATGAAGGGTTTGGGAGAGGCTGGCTTCTTTCTTTCAGTCGTTTTGACAAAGAAGATAGTATTATTTACCTGAGCTCAGGACAAAATTATAAAGCGATTTATAATCATCAGACTAATGAATATAAACTCCCATACAGAAAAATTAAAGATATTAAGTTACTCTATTCTCTCAGTAATAATGAAATTAATGTTATCTATAAAAGTGGGATTGTAGAATCGATAGACTATGAAACGGGAGCCTTGAAAAAGATCACCTCCATCCAAGGCTTGGAAACAACATTCCACTATAGAGAGAGTGACCAAACTAGCAAATTGTGGAAAATAACGGATGGCTCAGGAAGAGAATTACGGATAGATTATTGGTCTGAAGACTTAAAAACAACGGTCACACAGGTTGTAGGTGGAGAAACCTATCAAACACTGGTTGTTGATAAAGAAAGCAATGGTATTTATAAAAGATTAACAACGCTTCATTTACCTGATGACGAGTCGAATATCACTTTTGAGTACGAATACCTGAGTAATATTAACTATGATCTCCTGACAGTCTTTTCTCATCCCAGTGGCCTGAAAGAAATCCTCACTTACCAAAATGAAGGGCACAGCTTTCCGAGCGGTGGGCCGGTCAGTAAAGTCCCTTATGTGACTATGCATCGATTTGTCGCTGGGAATAATCAACCTGACCGAGTAACAAACTATACTTATTCAGATAAAAACTATCTCGGTTTTGCTAGTGAAGCCGCGTTCGTCAATGGAGAAGATACTCTATTCAAATCTAGGAGTGACTATGAGTATAGTAGTGTCGAGAAAATAAATAGCACGCAATCCATAACACGGTCTTATAATAAATATCATTTACAAAAATCTATAGAATATCGCCACAATGAGGTTCTTTACAGAAAAGAAGAGTACGTTTATTACGCGGAGATAAATACCAGTATTGAGCATCAACCAGCCAATTACTCATTTCTGAAGGAAAAACATGAAACTCACTATGAAGATTCTGATTCTAGAACGTTTGTCCATAAGTATCAGTACGATGATTATGGGAATCAAACCTTAATTCGAGAGATAAATGGTGATCAAACGAAGCGAGTCTATTACACCTCTTCAGGAGAGGGTCAAGCATGCCCTCCAGAGCCTAATGGGTTTGTTGCCTTCCTGCAGGAAGAAACTTTCCAGCCAGCTTCCTCTATTACTAGTCATGAACAAGAGAGGAAAAGTGTCTTCACCTACCAATCCTTACCCCGCATCGGAGGAGGCAACTTTGTCGTCCTTAAACATGAAGAGAGCTCTCTGAGTCGTGTAGATTATGTTTACTTTAACAATGTTGAAGAGCTTACTCATGGTCAATTACAAAAAACCTCTACTTTTATCAATGATTTTGTTTCACGAAAGGACTTGTCGTACCGTTATACCGACCAAGATGTTGAAATTACAAGCGCACTAACAACACATGATAATTTAGTCGTTACCACCCAAGTCAAGCATGATTTAAAGAGTGGTGAAGCCGTTCAGTGGGTCGATAGTGAAGGAGTTATCTCAAGTTGTCGATACGATCTTCTTGGTAGGCGGACTCGAGAGATAAAGGCGGAAGGGACGGATTATGAAGCGGTAGTGAAGTATGTCTATCGTGTTGGTGATGGGCTCAATCAATTGAAGAGCATAGAGCCTACCGGTATCCAAAGCGTCGAAGACTACAACAATGCAGGCAAGGTCATTAAGACAAAACGAAGTGATCTTAATGGTCAACTCATCGTGTTGAGTGAACTCAGCTATAACAGCCTGGGTCAATTGATTGAGCAGCAAGAATTTGATAACTTTTCGACCAGTTCTTCAATGGTAACTAACTACGAATACGATGCCAGAGGCAACCTTAGTAAAATCACCCACCCAGAGGGAAGGATAGAAGTCATCAAGCAAAACCCCGTCAAGATGACTATAAACTATTCGATACAAGGTTTGCTTTCAGAAATTCGTTCTTTTGATTTAATGGGTAACTTATTAACAAAGGAGCTGCTCAACAGTCATGGGAAACGGTTAGCGTTTTTCCAGAATACTTATGATGCCTTAGGCAACTTGGTGTCGAGCACAGACCAGAAAAGTCATACTGTTGAATACACCTATGATACCGCAGACCGAGTTGTTTCAACACGTCAAATCTACGATGGTGAAACGCTTGAAATATCAAAAAAATACGTCCGTTACAGCCATGATCTTTTGCCTGTTGAAACCAGTGTTAATAATAAAACCATTGGGATTAGGGTGTATGACGGGCTATCTCGCATGGTATCTGAAGTGTCGAGTTCTGGAACTGAAAAACAGTCTTTTAGCGGGGCTTCTCCAATTCCCACGAGGGTTGTTATGGCGGATGGTAATGAACTCGAGATAACGTACAATAAGTATTTGAAGAAAGCCACGGCCTATAATGTTTCAGGCAACGAAGCGTTGAATGTCACCTATCACTACGACGCAAAATCTGGTCATCTAGTACGTGCAGAGAATAAAAATCTCATCAGTGCTTATGTGTACTTTAAAGATGGGATGACGAGAGAGGAGATGGCGTTTTTCCCCAATACGTCTGTTAGACTTTTTAGCTTTGAACAATATCACCTTTCAGGCAGGCTGGATTTTAAGCACGATTATTTTGGTAACGTCGTTAGATACAGCTATGACCGCTACGGAAGAATGTTTTATATCGAATATATTAAGCAAGATTCGAATAATGAGAGTGTCCATACATTCAGCACTTTAAATTATGATCACTATAGTCGCTTGGTCGGATGTGATACTTATAGGGGAAATGATCACCTTCAAATTAAACTAGAATTAAACGATGTCGGACTAGAAACGAAAAGAAGTGTTCATCTAAACTCTCAATTACAGTTTTCTTTGCAACAAGTTTATAACGATGAACTTCAAATCAGCCTAAAGACACTCGAAAGAGACAACAAAACAACGGTTGAAAAAATGTCATACGATGATTTCCATCGACTAGTTGATTATCAGTGTGATGGCTTTGAACACCCCAAAGATACATTTGGCAACAAAATCATTCGACAGCAATATAGTTATGACTTGTACGGCAATATAACCAAACTTATCACGTTTTTTTCAGACGGTACCGACAATATTTGTACATATACTTATGATACTGATGACGTGGTGCGTCTTACGTCAATCTCTAATACCCACATTAGCTACTCTGAATCGGCTAACTTAACTTATGACACATCAGGAAACATAACTAAAGATGAGCGGGGGGCGCTTTATCATTATGACGCTCTTGGTCAATTGAATTCAACTTCTCTGCCTATTAACAACAAGTCTTATCAATTCGAATACGACGCTCAAGGGCGTGTAGTGGCGCAAATTGGGCAAGACGAACCCAAGATGGAGCTTTATTATCAAGGTGACCAGATAGTCAACGAATTATACGATGGATGGCACACTTGTTACCATAACGTGGGTGGTTTATGGACGGACCGTACTATTTCTTCGTACCTCAAGTTTAATATCAGCCCTTCAAATTATGATACCTCGGTGCATCTTGCTGAACATCAATACTTACTAGGAAACGCCCAACATAGTGCTATCGCTACTCTAACCTCACACCATGGCGATGATACTATTTCGACAGAATACAAAATGTACACCCCCTATGGACAAGGTTGAGGTGAAGGCGTGATTTATAGAGGAAATGTTTATCATGAATAAGAATTATGGTTCATCCGGTGTTAATCAAAGATATATAGATCTATCAAAAAGAACTTTTATCAAGTATTCCACCTCATTGGCTGCTTTATCCCCGTTTATTTACTTTACTCCAAGATTTCTCTTAGCTGGCGAAGCCTTTAAATCAAAATTTGAATCTTCAGGGTTAATTGTGCCTGTTAAATTTTCTCAGAGTCGGTTAGGTTTTAATGGCGAACGTGAGATTAGCGACATTGGTTCAGGGCTATATCATTTAGGCAATGGTTTTCGGATTTATAGTTCAGGTTTGACTCGCTTCCATTCTGCAGATGTGTTGAGTCCTTTTGGAGAGGGAGGGAGTAACTCCTATAGCTATTGTTTTGGCGATCCTGTGAATTTGCGTGATCCCAGCGGAAAGTTTGCGATATCCAGTTTAATTATAGGGGCGATTGTAGGGGCAATTCTAGGGGCGGGCATCTCCGCAACTGCAGAAGGAATTCGTGCGATAGTGACGGATACGCATTTTGAATGGGAACAAGTTGGGATTGGGGCCGCACTTGGCTTTATCTCAGGAGGATTTGGCGCGGCAGCAACGGGAGCAAAAACCAGTGTACAAGTGGGCCTCGCGATTGCTGATGCTTCTGTGTCAAGTGCAGTTAGCTTTGGTCTTGAATTGGCGACTGGCTCAAGTGCCAAAGATGCCGCTTTAAATGCGGGAATTGGGGCGGTAATAGGCCTTGTAACGTTTGGGGCAGGAAGAGGGATCGGGGTGGCTCGTAGCAGAAGAGCATTGATGGCTACACGACGCCAAGCGATGGAGATGGTTGAGTTAAGACATTGGTCCCCTCTTGAAGATCTCACGACCATAACAAGGCAGCGCTCACCAGGTTATCAAAGAGCAGCAGCTATCTACAGGAGCGCCGACGATTATGTCTACAGCCATGGGGGGATTGGGTTAACCATGACGCCAGATGGTTTTAAAACAGCTGGACGGCTTGCGGAGTATCTACCAGAGGGCGCGCGAAGCGTTCAGAGGTTTAATTTGCAAACCTGTTTCGGGGCGACCGGAGGAAGCATGTTTTCTCAAGGGCAGGCTTTAGCCAATCATCTAAATACTAGAGTGGTTGCTTGGCCAGGTAACTACGTCCGCAACCTACCCGCAACTTCAGGGAGAGTGTTCAGACCTCAAGCCCCTGCATTAGCCAGGGTGACCAATAGCTTCAATACCGCGGCTGGTAACCTGAATAAACTCGTCATTTATGGTAGGAATCCGTCTTGGTTATGATAGTTAGAATGACAGTAATTTTTAACTAATGTGCTTTTTTACAAAAAATCTAGAGGTAAGTTGGTGGGGATAGGGGTTGTTGCCAAATTTGGGTAAAAGTAAAAAACTTCTGTCTGGCCTTTTGCCGAGTCCCGTCCTATGGCTAACTTTTAGTTCAAATGGAAACATAATATTCTCCCAGTTTGGTTGTTTATTTCATTATTGTAGCGGATTACTACAGGTGGATGCCGGCATTGCAACTGAGCTTGAAGCAGCAGCGAGTGAGAGCGTCCGGTTATTGGTTCTTTATCATCGAGGGGGAGTTCACGCTCAAGCGATAATGTAACACTCTTCTTGTCTGGGCCTTCATTAGTATTAGAAGTGCTTATCTCACTGGCATATGACACTTTTAACATTGAAGGTTGCAACCCGATCGCTGTCGCATTCGCAATGAGCAACCCAGGCTCGGTATCACCTTGTTGAACAAAACCAGCAGAACGGGCTGGTAGGAGTAACTCTAACTCGAGGGGCGAGTCGTTGGGGATGATGCTTAAAATCGGTGTGCTTGGCTGCCCACTTTGGCTTGATAGGCAAGATAAAATGGCGACCACTTAAGTTAGGTGTGTTAGTAGAGGGGATGACGAGCGGAGATTGCATTGTGTTTGCTGAAGTCAGTCGAATTGCACGTTCAACGTTACAAGTACTAGAGGTACTCGAAGTGTGCATGAAAAAGAAAATTAATGTCTATATTGCAAAGGAAAACTTACAGTTATATGGCTCGAGGCAATCTCATATCACCGCTAAGGTGCTAGGAATTGCGGCAGAAATCGAGCGTGAGTTGATCTCGCTGAGAACGAAGGAAGCGCTCGCCGCCAGAAAGAAAAACGGAATGATTCTCGGAAGACTGAAGGGCCAAGCCGAGAGGGTGAAGCGCCGAGTACGCTGCGTGACTATATGAAGCTAAGGGTTAAGAGAGTTGTGAAAAGTGCTTGGCGGGAGACATGTGCTTACCAAAAACGGCTGCAATAATGAGGAGCTCTTGTTTTCGAATGTAGTAAATCACATGGTGCTTCAAAGGAAAGCGGAAGTAGTCCATTGTGTTTGCCCCCATCGCTCTAATGTATAGCGACGAATATCAATGAGATCAGACTGCGCTGCATAAGAAAGCTTATATTGCGTCATTAATCAAATTTACCTTGGTCAAGTGCATTCATGAAATCGTCACCGTCGACTAGGTTATCTGATAGAACATCGGCCTCTGCTTGTTCGAAGCGCGATTTCACCACCATCAATTTCAGGGCTTCAAGTTGCTCATATTCTTCACAAGACATCATCACCGCAACCGGTGAACCGTTCTTATTGATTTGTACGGGTTCACGTTGAGCCTTCATTAGTAAATCGCCAAATTTAGTTTTAGCTGTATTAGCAGTAAGTGATTGCATAATATTCTCCTTTTCGTTCATTATAAACGAATCGAACGCTTTAACTGATTTGTATGATTTTAGTTATACGGTTAATCCAATGGCGTGTCCATAAAGGTGTAATTTAGTGGATACGACTTGTTACCCCTCTCAGAACTGTCCAGTTAGTCTTTTAAATGTATATGTACACTTAATTAAAACTATCTTAATGTTCACTTTAGGGTTCATTTCATGAAAATTGGCTATGTCCGTGTCAGTATTCAAGACCAAACGCTCGACGTTCAACTTGAACAGGTTAAAGCTATAGGTTATGAAAAATTCACCAAGAGCAAGCGAGGGGGGGGGAATCCCCAGAGAGAGAACTGCTTAACCTGTTGCTGGACTTTGCGAGGGAAGGGGATGTTATTCACGTTACTAAAGTCGACCGTATTTTGATCGTAATACCATTGATGCTTTGCAAATTGCTGAGCAGCTAGCGAGAAAGAAAGCCGGTTTGGTCTTTCATTACTTGGGCGATTTGGATATTAACAGTGATGTGGGCAAGAGCGCGCGCTCAGAAGGGAGGCACCTCTAAGACGCTCACCAACTCATTCAAGAGATTGCAAACCAAGGCATGAATAAACTGAGCTCAGTAAAGAGTTAGGGTGTAGTCGGACGACTGTTTATAAGGTCTCGGGATAAAAGTGTAGGTGAATTTGTAAAAAATCGTATTTTGCAGGGCAGCAGGAAGATATATGTTAACTTCAAATTAAACCTTTACAAAAACGAGATAATGGATAATAATGTCATCGCTCTGTTGTTCAGAGTTATTAAATGAAACATCAAGTTGTAAAAGTAAAACCCTCAGAATTCCTCGTTATTGTTGTTTTCCTCAGTGTTTCCCTTAGCTTCATAGATACATTAAATAATTCCAGCTCTCAGCGCATCGCATTTTGCGATTAATTTTTATCTTATATAAGGGACACAATATGTCTAACAAAACAAATGGCGTAGTAAAATGGTTTAACGAAGAGAAAGGTTTTGGTTTTCTAACTCAAGACAACGGCGGTGCTGACGTATTCGTTCACTTCCGTGCTATCGCATCTGAAGGTTTCAAGACTCTTAAAGAAGGCCAACAAGTGTCTTTCGAAGTAGAGCAAGGCCAAAAAGGTCTTCAAGCTGCAAACGTTGTAGCTGCATAAGATTTTAAGTAGGCGCGAGCGGAGATACCGCTTGCGTCACTTCCCCCCATCTTAGAGTACTTATTTATAACTCCCCACGAAAATATCCAATATTCTCCCAATACTTTTTGTATTTGTCGTTACGTTTCTTATTTACTTCGTTTTTATAAATAAAATTATTAATATATCTCAATAGTAGTATCTCTAAAAGACTGCTAGCTTCGTTATATCTAACGAAAATAAATAAGGATCAACCATGTCTCGAACAACAGGCCGTAAACTTTTTTGGTTTCAACAACAAAAGAAAAAAACGATAAATAATAAATAGGAATAGTATGAAGATCACATTTAATTTATTTAAAGATAACCTCTCTTGGGGTGGGATTATTCACCAACTTAATGGTGATGTTTTAAGGCGCCACGTGTTAGTGAGCGGAAACGTGGATGATATGAATATTAAATTTTCATACTGCGAAACGACTTTAACAGGCAGCATTACTGATCAACATGATTGTGTACTTGGTGATTTTAGTATTTTGGCTTAAATCTAAAGCACAGGCTTGTAATTAAGCTTACTAATAATTGATTACACAGTTGTCCGACTGAACCCTAACTCTTTGTTGATTGTGTGCTTGATATCTTGCTCCGTAGGCTATTGACTACTTTGGTAAAGCGGCTTGTTAGGAAATCGGTCGACATGCATTCCTCGGCTCGTAATCGCCCCCTGATTCCATTGTAATACAGCAAGATGCGCTTCTTCATATTTCAGCGGAGGCGGAAATTGTGGTGTAAATGACTCTATATACACCTCTATTTATAAACCCTAGCCCTTAAAGTGCTTTATCAAATACTTCGGGCGTAATGTTAATATACCAATCTAAATTTACTTTCTTGCGCCTGATTAGCCCTCGCTCCTCAATAATTTCACAAGATACGCGGAAGTTGTTTGGAGGGACCTCTCTCCTAAGAAGTTGGTTAATAGCATGGTTGACCACCGTAGACTTACCTTCTTTGACTCCCTTCACGAATCCCTTTGCCAAACAACTTAATATCTCTTTTTGGATTTGGCTGAGTCTTTGATTTCTCATTTCATATTTTTATTATTCCTTGTAGCAATGATTAAACTTTAAATTTGAGAAGGAGGGTATGTTGTTTGGGTATACCTTATTGTCACTAGTTGAAAATTGCACCTAACCATTAAATGTCATAATATAAATGACATACCTATTTAGATCATAACCTAAAAGTCACTTAATCAAAATTATGTACATATTTGGATACTTAAGAGCATCAACTATCGAACAAGATGCAGAAAGAGCAAAAAAGACCTTATCAGAATTTGTTGAACAAAAAGGACTTCGTATTGCTGCTTGGTATGTTGAGCAAGAATCTGGCGCTTCGTTGCAAAGACCTAAATTACTGCAATTATTAAGTGATGCTAAAAAAGGGGATTTGATCATGATTGAGCAGATTGATCGACTCTCTCGTCTAAATGAATCTAGTTGGTCTAAATTGAAAGAAATGCTGTACGAGAAGGAATTGAAAGTCATTAGCTTGGATTTACCAACTAGTCACATCGCCATGGCTCCTGAAATATCCGATGAGTTCACGAATTCGATGATTAAAGCGATCAATAACATGATGATGGATATGCTCGCGGCGATTTCTCGTAAAGATTACGAAGATCGACGTCGACGCCAAAAGGAAGGCATAGATAAAGCTAAGACAATGGGCAAGTATCGAGGAAGAAGGCCCGATTTAGAGTTGCACGAACAAATCTACAAACTTCGAGTTCTTAAGGAGATGAGCATCAATGAAACAGCTAAGTTTGTGGGAGTGTCACCACGAACGGTCGTTCGTGTCGTCAAAAGAATGAGAGTTGAGCGTAACGAGAGCTAGGCATGTCTCACATCAAGTTGGGCCGGAATCGAGCAATTTTATAGCAGAAAGCGAAGTGATAGCGCTATTCGTGAGGGTTGTCTTCGTAAAGCAGGAGCCTCGCCCTTAAACTAGCAAGGCTTTATACTTTCTCGGCTAATGAGAAAGTTGTGCTAGTTCGTCTTTATTCAATCCTGTGACATCCATAATGGCTTCCTGATCTAGACCATTAAGCATCATCTTGCGCGCCATCTCCTTGAGGGCTTCTTGGCGTCCTTCTTGGCGTCCTTCTTGGCGTCCTTCTTGACGTCCTTCTTGACGTCCTTCTTGGCGGCCACGTTGCTCGCCTTGTTGGCGCAATTGTTCTGCAATAGTCATAAGTGTGTCCTCGTGTTTCGGTACTGATGAGGCTAGTGACGTAATTAACGCCTCTAGGTTGTTCGTTTCACCCACTTGGAGTAAGTAGCTCATCAATGACTGTACTTGCTTATCTGTAGTGTAATCGGTTAAGAGCAATGTGACCAGAGGCTCAAAGAAATCCATGATATCCCGATGCCTTGCGTGCTTTTGGACAAGCTCAAGCAATGCGATGCGGCG
Source organism: Vibrio sp. 10N.222.55.C7 (assembly GCF_041473335.1). Classification (NCBI taxonomy): domain Bacteria; kingdom Pseudomonadati; phylum Pseudomonadota; class Gammaproteobacteria; order Vibrionales; family Vibrionaceae; genus Vibrio; species Vibrio sp. 10N.222.55.C7. The sequence goes on along the minus strand of NZ_JBFRSC010000035.1, from coordinate 9,453 downwards.
ATGCTGCATTATCTCATCATCGGAGATGACCGTGACATCGACTAATGGAAAATCTTGAGTATAGAGCGCTTTAGCTATAAGAGGGTTAACGAACCCTTTTAACCAATTCATCTCATACGGGTAGGGCGAGACCTTACCATGGTAAAACTGCAACGGGATCACCAGAGGTAAGCGCTCATGGCCAGCTTCAATATGTTGCTGCATGGCGGCGATAGCGTAACGCATTAGTCTGAATGCCATGTGTTTATCTGGTCGACTCTGGTGCTCGATTAACGCGTAGACGTAACCTTCCCCCTGAGACGTTGTAAGAGAATAAAGGACATCCGAATAGTAAGGCCGTAAACTTTCTTCAATAAAGCTGCCTGATTCGAGTTTTAGGGTCGTCAAATCACAGATTTCACGCAGCTCAGCAGGCAGGTGAATATCCAATAAGTCCTTAGCGGTTTCTGGATGAGTGAGAAACTGCTTAAAGAGGGCATCATGTGGGGTTGGCGTGGTCTTTTTCATTTTATTATCCTAACACCAAATGAGTTAAATCAGTATCACGATAGGGATTCTGCGCTAGCTTAATTTCTGCTCACGCATCAATTTAGATTATTTAATGTGATTCCCTGTAGTGGTCAACAAATTCCGGACACTGACTTAAGCCGATTTTCGGCACTTACTGGCGACAGCCCATCATTTGCTTGATGAGGCCGTTGCCGATTATAGTAACTCATCAGGTAATGGCTGATGTCTTTCTTAGCTTGAGCTTGTGTCAGGTAACCTGTTGCTGGTATCCACTCGGTTTTCAAGCTTCTAAATAGCCGCTCCATGGGAGCGTTGTCCCAACAATTACCACGACGACTCATGCTTTGAGTTATACGATATCGCCAAAGTCTTTGGCGATATTTACGGCTGCTATATTGGCAGCCTTGATCTGAATGGAACATCACGTTCTTTGGACATCCTCGTTGCTCCCAGGCCATCTCCAAAGCTTTAGATACTAATTCTGTATCGGGCTTATCGGATAAAGACCACCCCACAACGCGTCGGCTAAATAGGTCAAGCACTACCGCTAAATAGGTCCACTTCGAACCTGACCAAATATAAGTAATATCGCCACACCAAACACGATTCGGAGTACTGACAGAAAACTCACGCTTCAGTAGATTTGGAATATCTAGCCTTTCTACTTTTGCATGTCTATATCGATGCGAACCTGGCTGTTTACTCATTAAATCAGCTTCACGCATTATCTGGCGAACCTTGAATCGTCCGGCTTTTATGCCTTCTTCGCTCAGCATCGAGACAAGAGTACGACTGCCAGCAGAGCCTCGACTCATGTTGAAGAGTTCTTTAATTTGGCTAGCTAGACGAATGCGACTGGCATCCGGCTTGCGTTGCTTAAACTCGTAGTAACAAGATGAAGCTACGTTGAACAGTTCGCAAAGCATTTTGACCGATTCAAGCTCCCTCAACTTGTCTATTAACGAGAACGTTCGAGTTCGTCCGACATTAAGAGAGCGGTGGCCTTTTTTAATATGGATTTTTCTCGTTCTAGCCGGTTAATCCGGGCTTCTAACTCTTGGATTTTCTTTTGCTCAGGCGTGAGGGCTTTGGTCGTTGGTGTCATCCCACCTCGCTCAACTTTGAGTTGGTCGACCCATCGCCGTAAAGCCGTTTCACCTACGCCCATAGAGTTAGCTGCTTCAGGTATGGAGTACCCTTGATCAAGAACCAAACTTGCAGCATCTATTTTGAACTCAGTAGAAAATGTACGTCGTTGTCGTTTTGTCATTGAACACCTCATTTATGGTGGAGACTTTACCACCTAATTTGGTGTCCGGGATCATTAGACCACTACACCCAAGGGAGGTTGACGGGGGAGTGTAAAATGAGAGCAGAGTGCAACAATAGTTAGCCACGCCTAACATTAAGTAGGCTTTCTAACAAAACTCTATTAATCGATTAGGTTTGTAGTAGAAAGCCCCTCTCAATTAGGCCTTTTTCTACAGCGAGATTTATATGCTATAAACGCTGTAACAACAATGGTTAATTGACTAACATGTATCGCTCGGGGATGTTTTAAAATCATCAAATTTTAAGATTAGGTTTTTTGGTGAAGTTTGTGTTTTGGGGAGTCACACTTGGAGTTCTGTAAATAAGTGTACGTTATGAAGCCAAAGTCAAAATACCAAGGGTAGCGAGTAAACAAGAGACTATTTTCGTTTTAAGGTTCGTGCGCTCTTTTAAAAAGAAGTAACCAAAAAGAATATCGAGGATGAAGGCTCCTTGGAATAAAACCATGACTAAACTAAAAGCGCTAGTGTTAAGCACTTTTAAGAGAAAATAGTAGCTTGCTGTTCCGCAAGTGGCTGTTATTACGGCGTTAAATAGAACTTTTTTGATTAACCTATAATGAACTTTAAATAGTAGAGGCGTCAAAAAAGCGGTTCCAGAAAAACCGATAAAAAGGATAACGCTAGTAGGTAAGTACAACGTAAGTACTTTATCAAAACCAATGGCTAGAGTGAGAAAGATTGGCGCGAGCCACGCGTGTAGATTGTTTGAAAAAAGAAGATTCATGTTGTTACTTGTGCTGATGAGCAGTGAAGCGACAAGTATCAGTATAACGCCAGTCATTTGAAGGAAAGTCAGTGTCTCATTTAAAAAGCTAACCCCGAACAGAGCACTCCAAATGATCTTTGTTTTAGAGATTATCGAGACAACGCCTAATTCAATTGAAGCACGAGCCCTAAAGGTTGGTACGCAAACCCAAGCCATGAGAAAACACTGAATATACTTAAAAGCAACAGCTCCCAAAGTTCACTTGTATTGTCGAATTTTGTAGGGATTTGTTCGATTTCGAAGATAACAAACAGAGCAGCGAGTAAACTGCATGTGATTTGATAGGCTAGTAAATATTCATTACATAAAGGATTTTTCTTAAGAAAGACTCGTGAAATCCATTTGTCTAATGAACTTAAAGTCATAGCTAGAGCTAATATAGTGTAGGAACTTATCATTGTTTCTCAATGTGAATCGAGGTCTTGCATTTTATGAGTTCAAATAGTTTTCGGTTATTGGGGCTACTCTCTTCTCCTTTAGTAATAGCAACGTGATTATAATCAGTTTCAATTTTAGCTATGACATTTGGAATGACGCTTTGAAGCATGAGTAATTCGAAAACCAATTTACTTAAAGGAGTTCCGGGGAAAAACTCTTTCTTTTGAAACTCACCCGGCCAATGCGCCCATCCCCAATCTTCTATGATGTATATCCCACCTGATTTTAGATAAGGGAATGATGTCAAAAAGGCGGCTTTTGTTGGTTCATATAAATGGCTGCAATCATCAATAATTAGGTCTACATTTTTTTTTGGGGAAGTGTAATTCTAATATTTGAATGAGCTTGTCTGTATGATCTTGCTTTACTCCACAATAAGGCTCTATTACCGAGTGTGCTGAAGGCCCCTTTCGGTATTGACTTAAGGCTGGATGTTCTCGACGTTTGTCTATGCCTATGATGGATTCAGGGGTGTAAATCTTATCGAGTAAAACGAGACTCGCCCCGTGATATACCCCAAACTCAATAATGTTTTTTGGACTCCCCCAAGAAACCAAATGAAATTCAACTTCGTCATCAATGGAGAAGTGTTCTTCATTATGCCAGCGTATTTTATCTCAAGGGTCATTATAACTATTCATACTTAGTATAGGCCTGATAATTTCCATAGCCTGCAATGCTACTGTATGTAAAGATTTGATATTAATAAATTATTAATTAATTATTAATTAATTATTAATATAGTTGATAATTTTTAGTTTATTCTCCTTAGATCGTTTTACTTTATTTAACGCTTCTTTCGAAAATTCAAAGATAGAGGGAACATAATGGATAAGTCCGAGCTAATATTAAAGACCACTAAGGAATTAAAAGACATAGCTGAATCAGGGGCTAATAAAATTGCATTGGCCATGCAAGAAGCAAAAAAAGCTAATTACATAATTTAATCATTAAGGTCGCCTATATCACCGTAGTGACCGATAAATAATTAGTGGTGGTAATTATTTCCTATTGTTAGTATCGGGTTTATTCTTTTTAAAACATTTAATGACTTAACGCTCAATAGCGACCGAGGGATTCATGAAAAAGACTAAAAGAAATTTAACTCTCGCTTCTATTGTGATCGTAATTATAATTATGCACAGCCAAAGAAATACGAAACCAAATTTTACTTTCCCGGAGTGCGAAGAAGAAAGAAGCGTTAATTCCAATGTCACCTTTTATATTGATAATCAGATTGGTAACAAGGAAGAGTTAAAAGGCAGATTGCAAGAAGCGGTAAAGATGTCTAATACGATACTGTCTAACTCATGCATCCCTATAACTCGTGTGTTCAAGGATAGCCATTCTGTATCAATATCTCATGACAGTATGTCTATCTCCTCTGTGCATTCAGACCTAAAACAAGCAATCAGTTCTTCGAAGGTAAACTCGTTTTTAGACGCTCCAAAAGAGCAGTACGTTTTGGTTTTAAGTGATAATCATCCATTGGTCATCGAAGAGGAGATTAATGGGATGACAATGGTTAACTTGAACGACAGCTTTGTACTGCTTGCGGAGGACTTCCCGATTACCGTGCTAGAACATGAGCTAGGACATTTAGGGTGGGCAATGCATGAACGGCCTAACTCTGAAAGTGGAGACTTTTGGATCATGGAACAGGTCTTTGCTGCAAATAGAAGTAAAGTAAAACCTTATTCTGGAGCTTTTCATTGTTCTAACTACGGGACAGTCATGAGTTATTCTGAAAAGGTTGTCCCTGCTTATTCAAGCCCTCTGAGCAGCAACAACGGTGAACCATGTGGTAATGAAGAGTACGCGGACAATGCCAGAGTTATGCGCGAGTATGCGAAAACTTTGCAGTGAAGTGTCCACCTCTTCATCGTTAGAGCAGAGGTTGTTGAATGCTCCCCTAGTAAATGCACTGTATCAATATATTTTTTGTTCTGTAGTGGCTAAGTGAATTTGACCACTATTAGGGGTTTTGCTGTACCTAAAGTAATCCGTTAAATGCTAATTTAACAATACATATAACACGGAATTGTCCAGAGACGTGTTATGCCGCCATGCATTGGGACTGTGCTCTGGGTGTGCTCTGGGAAAAGATCGCCTTAGTGTTCACTTTTTGGGAGTGGTGTGATTACCGAAGGAGGTTGACGGTCTAAATAGAAATTAGATAGATTTACCGATGATGAATAATGTGTTCAAAGCAAAAAATGATGAGAGGATATTGTACTTCTCAAGCTTTATTGTTTCTGATGTTTTTAGATAGAAGCAGCGTAACTCCGCTCTTCAATACTACAAAGTACAGACTGGATACCGTTGAAGAACGGAAGTTCCAGTTGAATTTCTTTCAATAGGTAAATTAAATGCATTTAAGTGAAAAGAGCTTATTAGGAATGGAAAAAGCAAAAAACCAGTCTTAACTGAGGTTTTTTAATGAAACCAAGCCAACACCAATGTCCCATTTCATAATTGTCTCCGTAAATACTTATAAATATTGAAGCCGAGAGGGATAGAATGAAGCATTATCATGCGAATGATATGACTAAGCATTATTAATGCAGGCTCTAGTCCAAGATAAATGGCAGCGACAGTCATAGACTCCACACTGCCCGGAACCCACGACATCAAGAGTACGATGAACTCCTTATCAATTAGCTTGCTGAATATATATGCAAAAACAACTGTGACTGTAAGACTTAACGTTGTAGCAATAATCCCAGCTCGCGCATAAGAGAAGATATCTACAACGGTTATATCTTTTAGACGAATCCCAATTAATGCCCCTAGAGCGGATGTTGCAATAAAAACAAGCTCTGTCGGGACAAGAAAGTTGTATGACGGTAACTCAGAGTTCACAAACATAGTTGCTAACATCCCAGTCACCATATACGGTGCTGGAGTACCAATTTTATCGAGAAGCAAACCTGAAAAGTAGGCGAGGAAAAGTGGGAGAAGTATCCAAAGGTTGTCTAAGGAAATAGCCGGCCCAGGAACTGGTGAATTGTCCGCTGAGACAAGAAGAGCGGAAGCTATGATTAAGAAAATGAGTCGAACTGTGTGAGTGAAAATCACTTTACTAGAAGGTGAATTGTGATTTTCATTAATGACAAGAACCGCGGCCATCGCTCCCGGGACCGCCCCAAGTAGGCTTTCATATTTTGACCATTTCTCTCGCTTAGAAAGCCAGAGATACGAGGTGAGAAATTGTGCGGACATACAAAGGACGAGTCCCACAAAAAGTAATATCGGATAACCCTTGGAAAGAGTCTGCATAGGGACGATTGAGCCCACTGTGGCACCAAGGATTAACTGTACTCCGGTCAATGTGCTTTTGGGAAGAGCTAGAGTAAACCCTGTTTTTACCGTTAACAAAAGAGCAATCAGGGCACCGAACATTACACCTAGTGGTATCTCGAAATATGTAAATAAGAGCGAGCCAACCAAAGCTATGAATGAGGCTAGATACATGTTTTGGTTTCCCCTTTTTTTAGCTTGAAGGATGACAATAAAGTGGAGATTTGGTTATTAATCATATCTATGTTATTGACTATGTAAAAATCACCACAAGTTATCCGCCCAAGAGCATACAAGCCCATTTGAATATCACCAGTTTCTGACTTAGCAGGCTATCAAGTACCGGATTGCTTCTATCGAGTGAACGTTGTATTCCTGTAGCATTGATGATGAAATCAAAGAAGTACTCCTTTTCTATCTGTCTCTACACAATATTGACCATTGTCTAATCGTTGAGCAAAGTCACTGGCAAGGTAAGATGTATCAGTGCCCGGAATGGAAACCTGATGAGGAAGCTAGTTCCACCCTTGTAGGAGTGGAACTATGGTCGATAATTAAAATGGACAGCTCATATAACCCTGAAGGATTATCTTTTTGGGAGACATTTTGCAGACAGCAGCCTAATTGCCTCTAAAAATCAGTGCGCATGTAGTGCAACTAAACTTTGTGACACAACGAGTAAGACAAGAGTACGAAGAGATATTAATGATGTTAGTGGTCTTTATCATATATACCAATGTCTTTTTTTAAATGGTCAGAAAGGTGTCTCACATCGAGAGATGCATTTTTATTTTTTCCACTTTTAAAATTATACCTTTTAAATTTAATCCGCAGATAGCGTAAATAGTCTCTAAACTTCGATTTTTTTTGAATTGTTTTCACTGACTTTTCATTTTTCATAGCAACGCACTCTTTTTTATAAGAAAAACCATAATTTTAACGACCAAAATTAATTGAAATTAAGTATCTTTAAACCCAGAAGCTTCGTCTTCATGAGAAAGTTGATTTGATACTAATTATGTTTACTTTAGGGACTGCTGCTCCTTTTCTCTTCAGTGAAAATAGTTTTATTTGTCTTTCCATGAAGAATTCCCTTATTGTTTTGTTACTTATTGCCAGAGTAAGTAGATAGTTACTTATTATTTTATAAGTTAACACAAAGGCTAAGAGCTAATTATTTACATTTAATTTATATTCGTTAAGGGTTTATAATGAAAATCAGGATTAGATACTGTTCACGAAATGCCTCCAGTATATAAAAGGATATTTGATTGGTTTGATGCGATGGTGCGTTCTAGAATTTTTTCATTTCTAGCCTGTATTTTTGGGGTGAAAGTACCCCTGTATAAGAGTAACTTGGCGTTAATGTAAAAACAGTGTGGTCAAATCTACACCCCAACCCCTTCCAATAGGGGCGTTTTTCATCGATAATTTAGCCTCTTAGTGAAAACAAAGACTAATTGGAAAGTGTTCCAAAAATGCCCCTGTATTTTCAATTTTTGACCACACCCTACGCCAGTATTGCCATTCAGTCGAAGGTGAACGTGATCGTGCTGAGTCGTCTTTTGGGGCATGCTGAAGCGGAAACGACGCTAAAGTATGCGCATTTGGGACGTGAGGACGTGTGTCAGGCGGCCTCTCATGTGTCGGGTGTACTCGTTAAGGGGATGCGCTCATGAAGTCACTGTTATTCACTTCTAAAGTGATTCAATCTCTTCATTCAAAAACTCGAACGTATACGGTGTGGGATACCAAAATTCCCGCGTTAGGGGTTAGAGTCTATGCCGATGATCGCCGTTTCTATGTGACTTATCTACCCATTCCCAATAAGACGTTAGCGGCCGTGTGTAGTGGTCAACTGATATTGGCCACGTTCCTAGAGTTTAACCAGAACAATCGTTCTGATTCATTGGGAGTCAAACCACCGTTGTATTGGTGCGGGCGGAGTTGGCAATAATACCCAATAATGTATCGAGTAATTTCTTGTTGTGCCTCTGCAAAGCTCCGATAACCTACTGTAGGTATCCATTCCGTCTTCAAGCTTCTAAAGAAGCGTTCCATTGGTGCATTATCCCAGCAATTTCCTCGTCGAGATAAGCTTTGCTTGATCTGAAAGCGCCACAGTAATTGCCGATAACTTCGGCTTGTATAATGACTGCCTTGATCACTGTGAAACATGACGCCCTGTGGTTTACCACGAGACTCATAAGCCATGGCAAGAGCCTTACGAGTTAATCGACTATCGGGCGATAATGACATTGCCCAACCAATCGTTTTTCTAGCGAACAGGTCTAAAACTACGGCTAAGTACATCCAACGATAGCCAGTCCAAACATAAGTAACGTCACCAACCCAAACTCTGTTTGGCTCCGTAACTGCAAACTGGCGGCCTAAGAGGTTTGGGATCTCAATATGTTCTTGTGATGCTTTACGATACCTGTGTTTTGGCACTTGGCAGCTCACTAGACCAAGGGCTTTCATGAACTTCGTTGCTCTGTAGCGACTCAGGTTAGTTCCCTGACTCGTTATTATGTCAGCAATGGTTCTCGCTCCCGCAGAACCGTTGCTTGCGGCATGTGCCTCGCTAACTAAACTACGGAGCTTTGCTGTTTCGGCATCAATTTCTACTGGACGTTTTCGCCAGTAGTTATAACTGCTTCGATGAACATTGAACACTTCACATAATATTTTTACGCTGTGGCTCTGCTTGAGTTTCTTGATTATCAAGAATTGTTCAGTGAGTCCGACATCAACAGAGCCGTGGCTTTTTTTAATATTTCATTATGCTCTTCAAGGCGAGCTAACTTCTTTTTTAATTCACGTATTTCAATTTGCTCAGGCGTCATCGGCGATGCTTTAGGTGCTTTCCCCTGACGTTCCTCTTTTAGTTGGCGAACCCACTTATCCATCGTGGACTTCCCAACATTCATAGCTTGAGCAGCCTCTGTCACAGAGTGGTTCTGATCTAGAACCAGTTGTGCCGCTTCTAATTTGAATTCAGCGCTAAATAGTCTTCTTGTACGTTTTGTCATAGTGTCACCTGTTAACTTATGAGGTGATGATATCACCTCTAACTAAGTGACCAAATTCAGCGTACCACTACAG
>NZ_JBFRSC010000034.1:0-79167 GCF_041473335.1 Vibrio sp. 10N.222.55.C7 | reverse complement strand
CGATGAACCAAAAAAAAGCCCTAACAGAATCGCTTCTGTTAGGGCTTTCCTACCTTACTCAGATACTCAACAATCGCGCTTAATAAACTGCACTCTTGTTGAGCGCCACTTTTGCTCATCCCCCAAGAACAACGCGATAATTCACATCGTCCTATTCACAAGCAAAAGACATTGGCGTAACCGCTTTGAGCTAGAGCGTACTAGTTTGAAGAATCCCCCGAAAATTCAAACTGGTAACAGGTACTGTAGTTATATTCTTGTTCAGGCTTGAGAATACAACTGTCCTGCTTCCACTCTGGGTGGTTAGGAGAGTCAGGTAAGAACTGGGTTTCTAGCGCCAAACCAGCGTAGTCTTCATAGCTGCCACCACTTCGGTTTGGTGTGCCACCAAGCCAGTTTCCGGTGTATAGCTGCATTGCAGGTTTGGTTGAAAATACTTTTAGTGTGACGAGCGCATCTGGTGAGGTTACGGTCGCGGCACATTGAGTGCGCTTGCAGCCGTCAGCCAATAAGAAAGAGTGGTCGTAACCCTTTGCTGCTTTCTGCTGTTCATCGCCCAACAAACGCTCTGAGATCATCATAGGCTGATTGAAGTCGAAGCTGGTCGATTTGACCGATTTAAGGTTACCTAATGGAATTCCCACCGAGTTGGTCGGCAAGAATTGATTGGCGTTGATGCTGACAATGTGTGACAAACAATCGTGTCCGGCTTCTGCGCCAAGTAGATTGAAGTACGCATGATTCGTTAGGTTGACCACGGTCGGCTTGTCTGTGGTTGCAGAGTAATTAATGGAAACTCGATTGTCTTCGGTGATGTCATAACGCACCGACACATTCAAATTCCCCGGGAATCCTTGGTCGCCATCAGCAGACTCTAGAGTAAACACCACTGACGTTTCGGTTTGCTCTGCAATATTCCAACGACGTTTATCAAATCCGTTCGGGCCACCATGTAAGGTGTTGCCCGCTTGGTTGGTTTCCAGCTTGTAGTTCTGACCGTCAATTTTGAAACGACCATTGGCAATGCGGTTAGCATAACGGCCAACGGTTGTGCCCATATAGCTGGCTTGCTTCTCGAAGTTCTCCATTGAATTAACACCCAACAAAACTTCTCTTTTATTTCCTTTTACTGGCAGGATACAGCTCAACCATGTTGCACCAATATCCATGAATGTCACTTGCATGCCATGCGTATTTGATAGCGTCACTAACTGAGCGGGTTGGCCATCATAGGCAGGAGTCTGCGTCATGGATTGATGCAGGTTTTGCTCTTGTGTCATTCTAAATTCCTTCTAGTGCCAGTAAAAAGCCTCTACCTGAAGTAAAGGCTTTAGCATTTGGCCTACCATGATCTTTTTACTTGGTAAGCTCTATATTAAATCTCGAAGCCGTTAGATTACTTCAACTAAGCCTGCTCCGTCTTTCGCTTGGCACACATAAATAGATTCTTTTAGACCCGTCGCCGCTTGATATTTCTGCTCAACGGTTGTTTTGATTTCATCAACCAATGCAGGTGGAACCAATGCCACAATACAACCACCGAAACCACCGCCAGTCATACGCACGCCACCTTGCTCACCGATCACTTCTTTGACCATATCAACCAGCGTATCGATTTCTTTCACCGTGATTTCAAAATCATCACGCATTGATGCATGCGATTCAGCCATCAACTCACCCATGCGTTTCATATCATGAGTGCGCAGAGCTTGAGCCGCTTCAACAGTACGGTCATTTTCAGTAATCACGTGACGAGCACGTTTCGCGACCATTTCATCTAACTCAGACTCTTTCGCTTTGAACTGCTCAATGGTCACATCACGAAGTGCCGGAACACCAAAGATGCGCGCCGCTTCTTCACACTGTTCACGACGTGTGTTGTATTCGCTGTCGACTAAGCCGCGTTTCTTGTTTGAGTTGATGATAACCACAGCCATATCTTCTGGCATAGAAACTGCTTGAGTCTCTAGGCTACGACAATCCAATAGCATCGCGTGGTTTGCACGACCTTCTGCAGAGATCATTTGGTCCATGATGCCGCAGTTACAGCCCACAAATTCGTTTTCGGCCTGCTGACCATTTAGCGCCACTTCGGCTTGGCTGATCTCTAGGTTATAAAGCACCTTGAATGTTTGACCAATCACCACTTCCAGTGCCGCAGAAGAACTTAAACCTGCACCTTGAGGCACGTTGCCCGTTACAGAGATGTCTGCACCTGTAAATTCAAAGCCGCGACCTTTTAAGCACTTCACCACACCACGAATGTAGTTCGCCCACATCTTGTCTTGTTGGAATGTGATCTCTTGAGTTAAATCGAACTCATCGACTGCATTACCGTAGTCCACTGATACTACGCGAACAATGTTGTCGTCACGCTTAGCCGCGGCGACTACCGTTTGGTAGTTAATGGCACACGGTAGAACAAAACCATCGTTGTAGTCAGTGTGCTCGCCGATCAGGTTCACACGACCTGGTGCTTGGATAATATGAGTCGCTTGGTAACCAAGGACTTGCTCAAAAGATGCTTTCACGTTTTGGATTAGGTCAGACATAAGTAAACTCTCTGGTTAAACTCTTTGTTCAATTGGTTATGGCCCCTTCACGGCACCACTTTAATTCTTTTAGATTCCCTATCTCATTCGTCTCTCACGGTAGGGAATGACAACATCAGCCTTTCACCTGCCGTCATTCCAGAATCGAGGGACGAGATATCAGGAATCTCGCTTGTTATCTACGAAGCAACGTATTACTGCTCTTTATAGTGAACGTCACTCAAATCACGCAGACGCTGCGCTGCTTGTTCTGCGGTTAAATCACGCTGAGACTCAGCCAACATTTCGTAGCCGACCATGAACTTGCGAACCGAAGCACTACGTAGCAATGGCGGGTAGAACAACGCATGCAGTTGCCAGTGATCGATGTCCGTGCCTTCTTCAAAGAACGGCGCATAGTGCCAACCCATTGAGTACGGGAATGAGCATTGGAACAAGTTGTCGTAACGACTGGTCAGCTTCTTAATCGCAAGCGCTAAATCATCACGCTGCTCGTCAGTCAGTTCGCTCATACGGCGAATGTGCGTTTTTGGTAGCAACATGGTTTCAAATGGCCACGCCGCCCAGTAAGGCACCACCGCAATCCAATGTTCAGTTTCAACCACAGTGCGAGAGCCGTCTTTCATTTCAGCTTCAACGTAATCCACTAAAAGATTCGAACCTTGTTGTTCGAAGTACTCTTTTAACAATTTCTCTTTGCGTTCAATCTCGTTGGGCAAAAAGCTGTTTGCCCATATCTGACCGTGCGGATGAGGCTGAGAACAGCCCATGGTCTCGCCTTTGTTTTCAAACGCTTGAACCCATAGGTAGTCTTTACCTAGCTCTTCAATCTGTTCATTCCATGTGTCGATAACACCGCGAATCTTGTTTACTGGTAACTCTGGCAGCGTTTTGCTGTGGTCCGGAGAAAAACAGATCACGCGGCTCAACCCGCGAACACCTTGAGTCTTGAATAGAGGGTTATCAGACTCTGGAGCGTCAGGTGAATCAGGCATCAACGCCGCGAAGTCATTACTGAATACATAAGTGCCGTCGTAATCTGGGTTTTCGTCGCCCGAGATACGCGTATTGGTTGGGCACAAGAAACACTCTTTCTCATACGCAGGAAGCTGCGCAGTCGATGGTTTTTCATCTTGGCCACTCCAAGGACGTTTTGCTCGGTGCGGTGATACTAAGATCCACTGACCCGTTAATGGGTTATAACGACGATGCGGGTGGTCTACTGGGTTAAATTCAACTTTTGACATGTTTAGATTGCTCTCAAATTTTGTGTCTTGGTCAATTCACCAAGATGAATAATTCTTCTACAAGGAGATTCCCTATCACGCTCGTGCCTCGCTGTAGGGAATGACGTGTAATCTCGTTGTGCTATTTGTGCAAAGGCCACCACTTCATAGCCTTATGCTCATCCGTCATTCCAGAATAAAGGCACGAGATATCTGGAATCTCTATTTTTTCAATAGCTTAAAAGTTCTTTAGTAACCTTGTGGGTTATTCGACTGCCAATTCCATGTATCCGCCGTCATCTCCATCACGCTACGCGTCGCCTTCCAGCCAAGCTCGCGCTCTGCTTTTTCAGTACTTGCCCAACATTCGGCAATGTCACCTGCGCGGCGTGGGCAAAGTTCATAAGGAACCGGTTTGCCCGATGCTTGTGCGAAGGCTTCAACCATCTCGAGTACACTTGAGCCTTTGCCCGTACCTAGGTTGTAAATGTGTAAGCCCGCTTTCTCGCCCACGGCTTTTAATGCTGCTACGTGGCCATCAGCCAAATCCATTACGTGGATGTAGTCTCTAACACCAGTTCCATCCGGTGTTGGGTAATCGTTTCCAAAGATAGAAAGCTTCTCTCTACGGCCTACAGCAACCTGTGCGATGAACGGCATTAGGTTGTTTGGAATGCCTTGTGGGTCTTCTCCCATGGTGCCTGATGGGTGTGCACCGACTGGATTGAAGTAACGCAGTAAAGTGACGCTCCAATCGTTCTCCGCGTTGAACAGATCGCTCAAGCACTCTTCCACCATATATTTGCTGCGACCATAAGGGTTGGTTGTCGCGCCAGTTGGTGAAGTTTCAGTAATCGGCACTACTTCTGGATCGCCGTAAACGGTAGCCGAAGAACTAAATACGATGCTTTTCACGCCCGCTTTCTTCATGCTTCGAGCTAACACTAGTGAACCATTAACGTTGTTATCGTAGTACTCCAAAGGCTTAGCCACCGACTCCCCTACCGCTTTCAGGCCAGCAAAGTGAATCACCGCTTGGATATCGTTTTCTGAAAACACGCCATCTAGAAAAGATTGGTCACGAATGTCGCCAAGATAAAACGTTGGTCGCTTGCCAGTTAACGATTCGATTCGTTTCAGCACTAGCTCTTTGCTGTTGCAAAGGTTATCAACAATGATCGGCTCCATACCTGCCTGTATCATTTGAATGCATGTATGACTTCCGATGTAACCCATGCCGCCCGTAACCAGTACTTTCACAATCAACCTCTCTTTGTCGTCATTCGTGGGCTAACTCGAACTGACATTCAGCTCAGTAGCACCGTATGTCAGAAATAGTAGCAGCCATTTTGACTATAATTCTGTGATCAAAACCACGAAGTGTAAACGTTTACACTAACTTTCATCATTGGTACTGCTAATGACATAGAGGAAATGTATAGCTGTTAACCTCTAATTTATTGAATTTTAATAAGATAATTATAGATAGTTAGATTTGAGACATCACAGATGAGTTGAGCATTTATTTTACTAAAAGTTAATGCAATGACGTCCAGTTTGATTACAATAGGTCTGTAGAATAAAGAGGTGCATTGCTTTTTTACTAAATACCAATTTCAAAGCAGCGCAATGTTCCAATAACAGGAAGTGAGTATGGCAACGTTAAAAGATATCGCGACTGAAGCGAATGTATCATTGGCTACAGTTTCAAGGGTTCTCAATGAAGATCCAACATTAAGCGTCAAGGAAGAGACCAAAAGGCGTATCTTTGAAATTGCAGAGAAGTTGGAATACAAAACCAGCAGCTCACGAAAAACCGTTAGCAGTAAAAAACAAAACCATCACTTCCTAGCACTGTATAACTACAAGCAAGAAGCGGAAGTTAACGACCCTTACTATCTATCGATTCGCCACGGGATTGAAACCCAATGTGAAAAGATGGAAGTTAAGCTAACCAACTGTTATGAAAGTAAAATACAGATCAATTCAGCACCAATCACAGGTGTTTTGTTGGTGGGTAGAATGACACCAGAGGTTATCGAGCAAGCTAAAAAGCTGAGCGATAATATCTGTTATGTCGATTTTACCGATCACTCAGAACCTTATGACTCTGTCGATATCGACCTGGCTTTGATCAGCAAAGAGATCACCAACTTCTTTATCAACCAAGGCTATGAGCGCATCGGCTTTATTGGTGGCCAAGACGACGTCAATACCCCTGATATTCGTGAAGTCGCTTTTGCTGAATATGGTGGCCTCAAGAACGTTGTCAGTGAGCAAGACATCTACCGTGGTGACTTCTCTAGCTCATCAGGTTACAAGCTTGCAAAACAGATGCTCGCGACGGGCGACTACCCTAAAGCCATGTTTATTGCGTCAGATTCCATCGCAATTGGCGTTTTACGAGCAGTTCATGAGCACGGATTAAACATCCCTGAAGATATTGCGCTGATCAGTGTAAACGACATCCCAACAGCTAAATTTACCTTCCCATCTTTATCAACTGTTCGTATTCACTCTGAATTGATGGGAATTCAAGGCGTTAATCTGCTGATTGAGAAAGTACGCGACGGCCGAACCATCCCACTACGTGTCTATGTACCAAGCAAACTCAAGCTGCGCGATACAACAAAATAATTAAATATATCATGTAGATAAATAAAGGCTACCTTTGTTGAAGGTGGCCTTTTTTGTGCCCGTCACATACATCAATCTCCACGTATCCCCCTCTTTAATCTGCTACATAAATCAGCCAATAGCATTCTTTTAAGTGGATCACACAGCACCGTAAAAAGACCATAAAAAACGTGATGAAGTTAAAGTAAAACGTTTTCACCATTTTCATTTAGTAAAACTTTTACTAATAATCACCTCAATCCAAAAATACTCGTATTCACTACGACCCAATTACGCATAAGAACGTCGGTCAGCAAACTGCATTCAGACCGAGAGAGAGGCAACGTGAACAACTGGGAAAACTTCCTGAACTTACATGAGAACCGTATGGCACCGCGTGCATACTTCTTCTCGTACGCATCAGAAAAAAATGCAAAAACGTTTCAGCGTGAACTGAGCAGCCACTTCCAACTATTGAGTGGCCAATGGAATTTCAGCTATTTCACCAATCCGCTATTGGTTCCTGAAGAGTTCTATTCTCAGGAAATGAGCGACTGGGGAAACATCACGGTTCCAAACATGTGGCAAATGGAAGGCCACGGCGATCTTCAATACACAGATGAAGGTTTCCCATTCCCAATTGATGTGCCTTTCGTACCATCAGACAACCCAACCGGCGCATACCAACGCTCTTTCTTCCTTGGCGAAAGCTGGGACGAGAAACAAACCATCATCAAATTTGATGGCGTTGAAACTTACTTCGAAGTTTACGTAAACGGCGAGTACGTTGGTTTCAGCAAGGGCAGCCGCCTAACCGCTGAATTCGATATCTCTAGCCACGTAAAAGCGGGCAACAACCTACTTTCTATTCGCGTGATGCAGTGGGCAGACTCCACCTACATTGAAGACCAAGACATGTGGTGGACAGGCGGCATCTTCCGTGATGTTTACCTTGTTGGTAAAGAACAACTTCACGTTCAAGACCTAATGGTTCGTACTGATTTTGACGACGCTTACCAAAGCGCGACCCTTTCGTGCAACGTTGCTCTAGAAAACCTAGCAGCAGCGACTAACGCAACTCTTGAGTACGCATTGCTTGATGGCAGCCAAGTTATCTCCCAAGGCTCAGTAGATAACTTAACTGTTCCTAACCAACAGACTGGCGGCAATGCGAACACTCAATTCTCTATCGATGTCGTGAACCCTGTTCAATGGAATGCTGAAAACCCATACCTTTACCAACTGTTGCTTACGCTGAAAGATGGTGACGGCAAGGTGTTGGAAGTGATTCCACAGCGCGTTGGTTTCCGCGACATTAAAGTTCGCGATGGTCTGTTCTACATCAACAACAAATACGTGATGCTGCACGGTGTAAACCGTCACGACAACGACCACCTAAAAGGTCGTGCGGTTGGCATGGATCGCGTAGAGAAAGACTTAGTGTTGATGAAGCAGCACAACATCAACTCAGTACGCACGGCGCACTACCCGAACGACCCACGCTTCTACGAACTGTGTGATATTTATGGCCTATTCGTTATGGGCGAAACCGATGTCGAAACTCACGGCTTTGCTAACGTTGGCGACCTAAGCCGCATCACTAACGATGCCGCATGGGAAGCGGTGTTTGTTGAACGTATCGAACGTCATATCCACGCTCAGAAGAACCACCCTTCTATCATCATGTGGTCGCTAGGTAACGAGTCTGGTTACGGTTGCAACATCCGCTCTATGTACGATGCAGCAAAAGCAATTGATGACACGCGTCTGGTTCATTATGAAGAAGACCGTGATGCTGAAGTAGTCGACATCATTTCAACCATGTACTCACGTGCTCAACTGATGAATGCCTTCGGTGAATTCCCACACGAAAAACCACGCATTATCTGTGAATACGCACACGCAATGGGTAATGGCCCAGGTGGCTTAACCGAATACCAAAACGTGTTCTACAAGCACGATGCAATTCAAGGTCACTACGTTTGGGAATGGTGTGACCACGGCATTCTAGCGCGTGATGAAGCGGGTACTGAGTTCTATAAGTACGGCGGTGACTACGGTGACTACCCGAACAACTACAACTTCTGCATGGACGGCTTGATCTACCCAGACCAAACGCCAGGCCCTGGCTTGAAAGAGTACAAGCAAGTGATTGCCCCGGTGAAGCTTCGCGATTTCGATGCACAAACGGGTACCTTCACAGTAGACAACAAGCTTTGGTTCTCAAACATCGATGATTACACCATCACTGCGGAAATCCGCGCTGAGGGTGAAACCATTGCCGTACAGCACATCAAGATTGAAGAGCTGGCTGAGAACTCTAGCCGTGAACTGACGCTTAATTTGCCAGAGCTTGATGAGCGTGAAGTGTTTGTGAACTTTACAGTTCGTAAGGATTCTCGTACTTCATACAGCGAAGCGAACCACGACATTGCGGTTTATCAGTTCCAAGTGAAAGAGAACACAGCACAGCTTGACGCCTTCACTAACAATAATGCGACAGCACTGAATGTTGAAGAATCTCGCTTAGCCTACCTAATCAAAGGCCACAACTTTGCTCTGAACTTCTCGAAAGTGAACGGCAAACTGACGTCATGGTTAGTGAATGGCGAGGAACTGATTAAGTCTGAGCCTAAGCTGAACTTCTTCAAGCCAATGATCGATAACCATAAACAAGAGCACGATGGTTACTGGGAGCCTGCACACTTGCAAATTATGCAGGAGCACTTCCGTAGCATTGACCTTGAATGCGTTAACGTTGAACAGGTAAATGGCAAGGTAGAGATCACCACCACCAGCATCATTGCTCCACCAGTATTCGATTTCGGCATGCGTTGTGAATATCGCTACCAAGTTAATGCTGAAGGCCAATTGAACGTTGAGCTAAGCGGCGAACGTTACGGTGAGTACCCTCATGTAATTCCTGTGATTGGTTTTGATATGGGCATCAACGGCGACTTCGACCAAGTCCAATATTACGGACGCGGCCCTGAAGAGAACTACCAAGACAGCAAGCAAGCCAACATGATTGATGTGTACCAATCAACCGTTGCAGACATGTTCGAGAACTACCCGTTCCCACAGAACAACGGCAACCGCCAACACGTTCGTTGGGCTGCGCTTTCAAGCCGCGCGGGTAATGGTATTGCAGTAAAACCACAGCAAGAAATCAACTTCAGCGCATGGTTCTACACCAACCAAAACCTGCACCAAGCACAACACACCATTGAGCTAGAGAAAAGCGGTTACATCACGTTAAACCTAGATCACCAAGTGATGGGCTTAGGCTCTAACTCTTGGGGCAGCGAAGTGCTCGATTCTTACCGCGTTTACATGGACGAGTTCCGCTACGGTTTAACTCTGATTCCATTCCAAGCAGGCGATTGCGATGCGCAGCACCTAATCAATCACAACTTTGGCGATGAGTTTTTTACGGTGAATGCACCAAAAGCTCAACCACAACTGAACGAGGCATAAGCGATGATCGTTTTAGAGAACTTAGAACAATTTCAAGTCGTCTACCGCGATGGTCGTAAATGGCAACGCTGTGTAGAAGCGATTGAAAACATCGGAAACATCAAAGATGGCGTGATGTATTCAATTGGTGATTCACTGGCTTACATGATTGAAGACGGTGTGGCTCGTAACACAGAAAACTTCACCGGTAATCGTCGTTACTTCGACGTGCACTACTACCTAGAAGGCCGTGAAACGGTTGAATTCGCAGCGAAATCAGAGCTAGAGCAGATCCAAGCTTATAGCGATGAAACCGACCGCGAACACCTAATGGGGAACGGTGAAACTCGTGAGCTAGCTGAAGGCCAAGTGGCGATCTTTGACAACAATCAGGCTTACCGTTTCCACGGTGATAACCGAGTTCGAAAAGTGGTACTGAAAGTGACCATTGAAGACGGTTACTTCCTCAATAAATAAACAATAACGCTATCTATTCACAGTATGTATCGAGCCTTGCCGTTCAAGGCTCCAACATGCTGAACAAAGCCTCAATGCTTCCTCCCTACAAGGAAGCATTGAGAAATAACGACTATAATTACGTGATTCCTCGGAGGACACTATGTCTGAATCTGTACGCGGTAAGTTAGGCAAATTTGCCCTACTCTCCATGACATTTGCAGCGGTATTTAACGTTCGCAACATTGTAAACAACAACATCGAATTGGGATTGAGTTCAGCCCCTATCTTTTTGCTCGCGACCCTTATTTACTTCATTCCGTTCGTGTTCATCATTGCTGAATTCGTATCAGCAAATAAAAATTCTGAGTCAGGCATGTATGACTGGCTAAAAAAACCACTAGGCTCAAAAGCAGCCTACCTAGGTTCCTTCCTATACTGGTTCGTAAACCTTTTCTGGTTTGTATCCCTGCTACCAAACGTAATCGCCTATGCGTCTTACGCGATGTTGGGCTATGAATACGCCTTCTCGCCAGTCGTCACATCGGCTATCTCGATTGCTCTGTTTGCTGCAGCAACTCACATCTCAACCAAAGGCGCGAGCTGGCTAGGTAAGATTGCCGAGATCGTGGCCTACGGTGTATTCGCTCTGTTTGCAATCTACGTTATCGGTGCACTAATGGCACTGGGCGGCAACCATGAGCCAGTAGAACCAATCACGCTTGAAGCAATGACACCGACCATCAACTGGGCAACGCTAGGTATCATGTGTTGGATCTTCCAAGCAGCCGGTGGTGCAGAAACCGCAGCCGCTTACCTAAACGATGTTAAGGGCGGTCACAAGTCTTTCATCAAGGTTATCATTGGTGCAGGTATCGCAATCGGCGCAATGTACGCAGTGGGCTCTCTTCTAGTAAACGTATTCGTTGCTCGTGATGAACTGACCTACGCTGGCGGCATGGTTGAAATCTTCACAGGTATGGCGAACTACTTCGACATTTCACAATCTCTAACGGGTCGCTTCGTCGGTATTATCCTATTCGTTGCTATGTTCGGTTCGATGATGATGTGGACAGCAGCTCCAGTAAAAATTCACTTCTCTGAAATCCCTAAAGGTGTTTACGGCGAGAAGACAACAGAGCTTAACGAACACGGCGTGCCAGTACGTGCAGCTTGGTGGCAGTTCGCGTTTGTATTCGTGATGCTTGTGGTGAACGGCTTCGGCTCTGAATCTGTACAAGACATGATGAATACAGCAATCAATCTAACAGCAGGTACCGCAATGCTACCGCCAATCTTCATCATGGTGGCCTACTTTGTATTCCGCTTGAAACACGACGACACACCGCGTGATTTCCGCATGGGTACTCGAGTTCAAGGTATGGCAGTAGTATCGGTACTGATTGGTATCTTCATTGTGAGCATGACAGCATCGGCATTCCCGACAGGTGTTGACCTTGTTCAAGCCTTCTTCATCAACGTCTTCATGACAGCGGTATTCTCTGGTATCGCATGGTGGTGGATCTCTCGCTTTGAAAAGAAGCAAGCAGGTAAAGAAGCAAAGCTAGAAACGGCTAAGCAGTCGTAATCCAGAATCTATACATCTAGTTAAAAGCGCCTTAATTGGCGCTTTTTTTGTTTTAAATCAGATAATTAAAATAAAAACCCCAAAAATAAAAACGGCGTTCCGTCAAGGTTTCAGTTCACGAAAAACACCAATTAATAGGTAATAAAACTCAAATAAAAACCAAGGTAAAACATTAACTAAATTTATTTACTCAAGGTCACATATTTGATCAATTTCGATTAACTTCCCGCCGCTTAATCTTTAATCTTCTTGCTGAAGAGACAAACTGATTCATATAAAGAAAGCGACAAAAAGCCCCTACACGCCTTATAAATCGTCGCTCATGAAACAAGCAATCTCTTCAATGAACTTCTTAATCTTTAACTCTTTGTTTTGGTAATAAGTTTACTGAAATACCAAAGAAAAAAATCCCAAAGAAGTCCGATCGTAAATCTATAAAAACAACAATGAGCCAACCCTGACAAAACAAAGCGGGTGTTTGCCAAACCAACATAACAATAAAAGTGCGGCCTAGAGCTTCCCTCTCTAGGACCAAGTTATAACGATCATCAACGTGATTCACCGGAGAACATCATGTCCGAAAATAAACGCAGTACGATAGGCAAATTTGCCCTACTGTCTATGACCTTCGCGGCGGTATACAGCTTCAATAACATCATTAATAACAACATCGAGATCGGCCTTTCCTCAGCTCCGATGTTCTTTCTAGCAACCATCTTTTACTTTGTGCCATTTTGTTTGATCGTTGCAGAGTTTGTGTCACTGAATAAAGACTCTGAAGCGGGTGTTTACTCTTGGGTTAAAAGCTCTCTAGGCGGCCGCTGGGCGTTTATTTCAGCTTACACCTACTGGTTTGTTAACCTGTTCTTCTTCACCTCTCTGCTCCCTAGAATCATCGCTTACGCGTCGTATGCGTTCTTAGGTTTTGAGTACATATTCACGCCAATGACCACCGCAATTCTAAGTACTATTTTGTTTGCGGTCGCGACTCATATCTCGAATAACGGTGCGAAATTACTGGGCCCTATCACCTCACTAACATCATCACTGATGCTGCTGCTAACGATGTCTTACATCTTGCTATCTGGCGGTGCTTTGGTAGGCGGTATCGAGCCAGCTGGCCCAATCACCATTGAAGCCATGACACCAAGCTTCAACTGGGCATTCCTTGGCGTAATCACTTGGATCTTCATGGCGGCAGGCGGTGCAGAATCGGTCGCGGTTTACGTTAACGACATCAAAGGCGGTCACAAGTCTTTCGTTAAAGTCATCATCATTGCCGGTATCTTCATTGGTGCGCTTTACTCGGTAGGATCTGTGTTAGCAAACGTGTTTGTTTCGCGTGAAGAGCTTAAATTCACAGGCGGCTCAGTTCAGGTATTTGAAGGGCTAGCAAGACACTTTGGCCTGTCTGAAATCTTGATGAACCGTTTCGTTGGTGTGGTTTCATTCACGGCGATGCTGGGCTCTCTGCTGATGTGGACAGCAACACCGGTTAAGATTTTCTTCTCTGAAATCCCTAAAGGGATCTTCGGTGAGAAAACGGTCGCTCTAAACAAACAAGGCGTTCCAGAGCGTGCGGCTTGGATTCAGTTCTTGATTGTGATTCCACTGATGTTCATTCCGACACTGGCGTCCGATACGGTTCAAGATCTGATGAGTACCATTATCAACATGACAGCTGCAGCATCGATGTTGCCACCGCTATTCATCATGATCGCGTACCTTAATTTACGTTTGAAGTTGGATCACTTACCTCGTGATTTCAGAATGGGCTCACGTATGACAGGCATTACCGTGGTCTCGATTCTGATCGGCATTTTCACTGTTGGCTTCTTTGCGTCAACCTTCCCAACAGGTGCTGACATCATGACCATCATCTTCTACAACGTGGGCGGGATTGTTATCTTCCTTGGCTACGCGTGGTGGAAGTACGGAAAATATGAAAAAAGCTTATCTCCAGAAGAGAAAAAACTAGAAGCAAAACCTGAACCGGCGAACGCTTAGTTTACCCTGCACTCTGATTTAAACTTCGGGCACTCTGACTTAAACTTCAGGCACTCACATTTGGTGAGTGCCTTTTTATTTGTCGGTACATTTCCACTAACCATCTCGATTAAATCAAAGCCATTCAAGAATCAAAACATTCGAACCAACAATCTAACCACCCATCAAACAATTCACCTCCCGAATACTTACAACCCTAGCCATACCTCTGCAAATTCAACTGAAAGTCAAAATAAAAACAAGGTAAATATTTACTAAAAATAGATCACACTTTTAAACTTAATTAATTTTAAACATCAAAATTATCATTAATATTGGTTTTGCGATCGTAAGTAACCTGACCAATACGCCTTGAAGAGCACCCCATATTAGAAGTCAGAACTGCTTGCGAACCTTCATTTATAACCCCGACACAGAAGTGATTAAAATGAAAAGTAGTTTTACTAAAAACACTCTTATTACAAGCTGTATTCTTGCTGCCTTAAGTACCACTGCCCACGCGGAAGAGTCCGCAGCAAACCACAGTGATACTCAGCCTCCTCAGACAGAAACTGAAACCCTATTTAACTTTTATGGTGAGCTTGGCCTTGGTGGTCACGTGGCACTCGAAGGTGATGATAAAGGCCGCTACGCAGACGGTACTTACATTGAAGCTGGCTTGGCTATCGAGCACGGTAATTGGTTTGGTCTTGCTTATATGGAGGGCTGGACAGTACAAGCCGATGACGAAGGCAATGCTTGGGCAACGGGCCACGGCTGGGGCGGTTTTGAAGGTGGTTTCAACCGCTTTTACGCTGGCTACCGCACAGATAACAAAACAGAATTCATGATTGGTCGTATGGACTCTTCATTAGATGACGTTCAATGGTGGGGTGACCCTACGGTTGAATACGGCTACGCGATCTCAAACACGCGAGACGTGCACCTTGGTGTGAAGATTCAAAACCTAGAAGGCAAGCTTCGCTACAGCGTTTCTTTCGCGCCAGAGTCTGACTTCTCGGAAGACGATGCTCTTGTTCACTTCGGTAAATACGACAGCTTCGCAGACCAATGGAAAGATAAGAACGCCATGGTCAATGGTTACCTTCAATACGATCTGACCGACGACTTAACCCTAATGGGTGGTGGTGAAGTTCGTAACAACGATGGTGGTGAACTATTGCTATTGGGTGCTGAGTACAAAAACTTCGCCACTCGTGTTTGGCACGATACAGATAAAGGCAACCAAGAGTCTTTCGGTAGCGAGTCTGGTATTCAAACCAGTGCATGGTACGAAGCGGCACAAGGCGTTTACCTATCTGCAGCCTACAACTACGCAAACTTTGACGGTGACAATGGCGACAAAGAAATCACCTCTTACATCAATGCTGGCGTTTGGTATGAATACGGCAACGGCGCGTTTGCGACTGCTTTCGATAGCCGCTTTGGCGTAGGCAGCGACACTGAAATCGGCGACGCTCAGGTGTTCGCAATGCAATACTTCTACTGGTAATAACAGGAATTGATCATGAAACTGAATAAATCATTCGCAGCTCTCGCTATCGGTGCAGCCCTTGTCGTTACTGGTTGTGCTTCAAACTCAATCTCTGGCTCAGGCTCAGGCTCAGGCTCTGACACAGAGCAACTGCAAGCCAACGAATTTAAGAACGTTATCGACCGTACTGGCTCACCTGAATACATGCGTGACTACGACTTCGATGACCACCAACGCTTTAACCCATTCTTCGACCTAGGTGCATGGCACGGTCATCTGCTGCCAGACAGTGCAGAAGGCATGGGCGGATTCCCAGGTACAGCACTGCTTACCGAAGAATACATCAACTTCATGGCTGATAACTTCGACCGCCTAAGCGTGTTCAAAGACGGCAAAAAAGTGGCTTTCACTATGGAAGCTTATAGCCTACCGGGCGCATTGGTTCAGACGCTAAAATCTGACGATGTGACCGTAGAAATGACGATGCGTTTTGCTTCAAACCGTACCTCTCTGCTAGAAACAAAAATCACTACCGACTCACCGGTTGAATTAGTGTGGGATGGTGAACTGCTAGAAAAGACGCACGCCAAAGAAGGCGTGGCACAAACCGACAAAACAATCGCTGAAACTTACCCTGAGTATGACCGTCAAATCGTCGCAACCGACGATGGCCTAAAGGTGACCTTCGGTAAGGTTCGTTCGACATGGGATCTACTGACTTCTGGTGAGTCTGAATACCAAGTTCACAAGTCGATTCCAACGAAAACCACGGTTGATGGTTTAGCGTTTACTTCAACGGCAAACATTGAAGCATCGACGACTATCTACACCACATACTCGCATGTTCTAACGGCAGAAGAAGCGCAAGCGGAACAGCCTGAAATCAAAAAGATCATGGCAACCCCTACCGACTTCTTAGCCGCATCAGCAGAACGTTGGGAAGGCTATCTTGAGATGGGTTTAACCAACCCGAACGCGACACCAGAGCAAGAGCGTGTTGCGGTTAAAGCGATGGAAACCCTAAACGGTAACTGGCGTGGCGCTGCAGGTGCGATGGAGTTTGACTCTGTGACACCATCCGTGACGGCACGTTGGTTCTCGGGCAACCAAACTTGGCCTTGGGACACATGGAAGCAAGCCTACGCAATGGCTCACTTCAACCCAGATGTAGCGAAAGATAACATCCGCGCGATGTTCGCTTACCAAATTCAGGCTGACGATGCCGTTCGTCCTTGGGATGAAGGTTACGTGCCCGATCTACTCGCTTACAACCTAAGTCCAGAACGTGGCGGCGATGGCGGTAACTGGAATGAAC
Source organism: Vibrio sp. 10N.222.55.C7 (assembly GCF_041473335.1). Classification (NCBI taxonomy): domain Bacteria; kingdom Pseudomonadati; phylum Pseudomonadota; class Gammaproteobacteria; order Vibrionales; family Vibrionaceae; genus Vibrio; species Vibrio sp. 10N.222.55.C7. The sequence continues at coordinate 62,477 of NZ_JBFRSC010000034.1, read as the reverse complement.
GTAATACCAAACCAAGCCTAGCAGCATGGGCAGTAATGGAAGTCTACAAAACCACCAGCGACGAAGCTTGGCTACAAGAGATGTATCCAAAACTAGTGGCATACCATGATTGGTGGCTACGCAACCGTGACAACAACGGCAATGGCGTTCCAGAGTATGGCGCTGCTCGTGACAAAGCACACAACACACCTGAAGGTGAAATGTACTTCACCGTGGTTCGTGGCGATAAGCACGAAACAGTCGTAGGACAAGCAGCACTGGATAAAGTGGTAGCAGAAGGCAACTACGATTACATCGAGAGCCCAGCTCAAACCGCTGCGTCTTGGGAATCAGGTCGTGATGATGCAGCAGCCTTCGGTTTCATCGATAAAGACCAGCTAGACGCGTACGTTGCTAACGGTGGCAAGCGCAGTGATTGGGATGTTGAATTCGCTCAAAACCGCGCTGAAGACGGCACTTTGCTTGGCTATTCATTGCTGCAAGAGTCCGTTGACCAAGCAAGCTACATGTACAGCGATAACAAGTACCTAGCAGAAATGGCTGACATTCTAGGTAAAGACGCAGAAGCGAAAGAGTTCCGTGAAAAAGCAGAGCACCTATCGAACTACATCAACACCTGTATGTTCGACGAAGGCACTAACTTCTTCTATGACATTCGTATTGAAGACAAGCCTTTAGCCAATGGCTGCGCAGGCAAACCGATTGTCGAGCGTGGTAAAGGCCCTGAGGGTTGGTCACCACTGTTCAACGGTGCAGCAACACAAGCTCACGCTGATGCCGTGGTCTCTGTGATGAAAGATACCTCAGAGTTCAACACCTACGTTCCACTGGGCACAGCAGCGCTTTCTAGCCCAGCATTTGGCCCAGATATTTACTGGCGTGGACGTGTATGGGTAGACCAGTTCTACTTCGGCCTAAAAGGTATGGACAGCTACGGCTACCGTGACGATGCGATTGAAATGGCAGGCGCATTCTTCGACCACGCCGATGGCTTGGTACAAGACGGTCCTATCCGTGAGAACTACAACCCGCTAAACGGTGAACAACAAGGTGCTCCAAACTTCTCTTGGAGTGCTGCCCACCTATACATGTTATACAACGATTTCTTTACTGACGCAGAGTAAATCAAACCTATACCTGTCTTCTGGAATTCAATGAAAAGATAACCTCATAAATTTCCAGCTTTGGCACTCAGTATCTCGCTGAGTGCCTTTTTTATACTTGAAGCCAAATGAGCTAAAAAAACAAGCATTTAGATCATTTGGCCTACTATGATCCTTTTACTCAATTCGCTGCACGTTAGCCTTTATCACCACAATGGAAGCGCACCTGATAATGGTAATGCTCTTTCAATAATTTGAATTCATCATGGACACTTGGCGTCCACGAGTCATCACCGCCAACCCCCATATGGAAGCCATCGACATAAACAAACAGCTGTTCTTGTTCGGTTAAGTCACAAGTATGTTTTGCCTTCTGTAGCTGCTGTAACCCAAAACGACTGACTGAGAAATGGAAGTCTCCTTGCAATTCGAATGCACCCACTTTTGCCTCACGAACATCACAACGTAAGCCGCAATCAGAAGGGAAAATATACGGGGTATGCATTTGTTCAATACTTTGCTGATATAGCCCCATATGTGCGGACATCTTTCGATCTGGGTAGTTTTCGTGTGGCCCACGACCAAACCATTCCACCCCATCAGGCACATGCTTCAAAGCAAACTCAAATCCGACTCGTGGCAGAGACGGCAAACCTTTCGCCGCTTGAACATCCACATCTAATTTGACCTCACCATCGGCAAATAATTGGTATTGCCAAGTCGACAACAAACGAACCTGATCTTCCACCGTGTGGGCAATTCTTGCAGTCACCGACACCCTATTTTTCTGAGTGATGGATGAAAATTCGATGCACTCTGGAGTGAGCCTATCTAACCTCATCGCCTGCCAGCGTGCGATCCATGAATTGGGGTCTACACGGTTTGCTTCACTGACACCGATATCGTTGTCTAATGGTGCACGATAAAAGTTATCTCGAAGGCCACTAGCAAGTTGTTCCACCCCTTTGATTTTCCAGCTTTCTAATGTCCCAGACAATCTGTCGAACTCTACTTGATAAGCATCACCAATCACCGTCAGCAGCATATCGGTTTCAGTCACTTTCGGTGGGTATTGTGAAAGGTTAGCATCCAACATCAATTGCGGTTGAGTCGGTAAGCTAAGCTGTTCAATCGCCGTCACATGACCTTTATCCGCCCATGCAGTATTGGTGTTTAATACCACTTCGAGATTAAGGTAATTAAGTACGTTGGCCGTCTTCGGAATAGTTACACCATCAAGCTCAATCTGCACACTGGATTGAGCTTCAACAAACAGTTCAATACTGCCATGACATTGAACAATTCCATCTTGAGTTATATTCCAATTAAGCGTTTCGACAGACTCTGAATCAAATAAATACTCACTAGCAATCTCAATCACCAGTGGTGATGCAGAAACCAGCTTGAATTGATAAAACTGCTGTGCTTTTTTCACTTCATGTAGCGTTGGGTGCACCGTCCTGTCTGGGAATACCAAACCATTAATGCAGAACTGGCGATCATTAATCTCGTCGCCGAAATCACCACCATAGCCCCAATATTGTTTGCCGCTCGAATCGGTTTTGGTGATCCCTTGATCGACCCAATCCCAGATAAATCCGCCCTGTAATCTTGGGTTGTCTCTAAACGCCTGCCAGTATTTATCAAAGCTACCGAGACTGTTCCCCATTGCATGGGCGTACTCACAGAGAATAAGAGGACGATGCTCGTTTGGTAGAGCGATAGCTTTACGAATACCCACGCGAGGTGTCACCTCAGGTTGACTCTCAACCACAGGTAAATCCCAATCAACCCGCGCATACATAGGACATAAAATGTCTGTCGCTGCTGTATCTGCCCCGCCACCTTCATACTGAACGGGACGTGTTGGATCAGTTTGTTTCACCCATTGATACATCGCATGGTGATTGCGACCAATACCCGATTCATTACCCAGCGACCAAATGATCACGCTGGCGTGGTTTTTATCGCGCTCCACCAGCCTTGTCATTCGTCTCATGTACGCATTCAACCATGACGTATCATCGGATAAACGGCACATCGGAAATTGACCATGAGTTTCCACATTCGCTTCATCAACCAGATACAGACCATACTCATCACATAGTTCATACCACAATGGATGATTCGGATAATGAGCGGTTCTAACGGCATTGAAGTTATTTTGTTTGAGCAGTTTGATGTCTTGAATCATCCCCTCTCGAGTCATGGTGTGCCCCAATTCAGGGTGATGTTCATGACGATTGACGCCACGAATCAGCAACGGTTTTCCGTTAACTTTTAGCAAACTATCGGTAATTTCAACACTTCGAAAGCCGACATCGTAAGCCTCACAATCGATTAGCTCGTCATGTTCATCGAGCAATGACACCACACAGCGATATAAGTAGGGTGACTCGGCACTCCACTTGTTCGGGTTCACCACTGAAATGCGGTGTTCTGCGACTTCAGACCACGGCCCTTTTTCATCGACATAACGCTCACCAAAACCCACGATTTGAGGTTCGAAAACCAACTGTCCTTGAGCATCATAAAGTTCAGCTTTCAGCTTATAGCAGCTTTCTACATCATTGCTGTGCTTGGTTATTTGCGTAGAAATATTTAAAACCGCATCGCGATAGCAAGCATCTAGCTGAGTATCAATACCAACATCCTCGATTGCGACCTTGGGCTTTCTCAATAAAGTCACATCACGGAATATGCCGCTGAGCCACCACATGTCTTGGTCTTCAAGATAAGAACCATCAGACCAACGCAGCACCATCACTACCAGCGTGTTCTCGCCCGCTTGCAAGTATTCAGACACGTCAAATTCAGCCGGTAATCGACTGTCTTGCGAATAGCCAACCCACTTGCCGTTGCACCACAAATGAAATGCAGAATTCACGCCGTCGAAGGTCAGCCTATGGGTATCTAATAACTCCGGTTCCGTGCAGTTAAAACGCGTTCGGTAGAGCCCTGTCGGATTATCGCTAGGGACGAAGGGAGGGTTATCAGCGAAAGGATATTTCACATTGGTATAGATCGGTTTATCAAAGCCTTGCATCTGCCAGTTGCTTGGCACTGAAATCGACTTCCATGAAGAATCATCAAAATGTTCCGATACTACCTCTTCGCAAACCAACTCTGGTGAATCGAACAGCTGAAACTTCCAAGTCCCATTGAGAGACATAGTGCTCGACGAGTTCTTCGTCATAGCCTCAACCAACGAGGTGTAACTATTTAAAGGAGCATGAGCCTCAACAACATTATGATGGGTGATGTGTTGATTTTCCCACTCACGGGCAGAGATGATTTGAGAGAAAGTTCTCATGACGTGTTCCTTACCAAAAGCCGTTTAACGTGAACCATTGCAAGTGATGCTCAGCGCCTCATTGCGTTCAAACATTACGAACGCCAACTAAACAGCTCTTGCAATAATCCCTTAAGAGAAGAAAAAAAGCCGCAGCCAGAACAGCTGCGGCTATTGAAATGTTACTTAAAGGTACGCTTGCTCACTTTATCGAGTTTTTTCAATATTTTATCGATTCGTTCAGGGTGAACCATAAACTCTTGGAAACCTTTCATGCCTTCTTTTGCCATCGCAGGGTCGGTGTCTCGGTCATAGAATTGAGCCGTACCATCACTGGATGCCAACATCGCGACGCCTTTGTCTAAGAACGGGTCAGACTTCGCCTTAGCTTTGTTGTTGGTTGGGATCTGTAATAGCATCTCATTGATCAGCTGCTGGTTTTCAGCGCGAGCAACAAACTCTAGGAACTTACGAGCATCTTCTTTGTTTTTCGCTTTTGAAGGTATGTGCAGCGTATCCATTGGCGCATCTTCAGACATAGGAATACTTGGGTCGATCACCGGGAACTGGAAGAAATCCATCTTGCCATCTAACTCAGCAGGGAAGTTAGGCGTGATGAAGTTCCCCATCAGGTACATAGCCGCTTTACCGTTGTACAAGAAAGGTTGAGCTTCTTGCCATGAATAAGACGCGTGGTTTTCTAGGAAGTAACCAGGTTCAACTAACTCCGCCCAATTAGCGAAGGTTTTCTTCACTCGCTCATCAGAGTAAGGCACTTTGCCTTCCATTAACTGAATATGAAAATCCAAGCCGTTAGTACGCATGTTGATATAATCAAACCAACCAGCAGCAGTCCAAAGGTACTTGGTACCAATCGCAAACGGCGCTACACCATTTTCTTTAAGTGTTGCAGACGCAGATTTCAAATCTTCCCACGTTTTCGGCTCCGCAATTCCATATTGCTCAAAGATGTCTTTGCGGTAGTAGATACCCCATTGATAATACGTGTACGGCACACCAAACTGCTTGCCTTGTACTGTCATCGCAGGCGCGGCAGCCGCAAAGTCTTGCTTCATGTTGTTGTCAGCCCAAATATCACTGACATCCTCAAACAGGCCACGGTCAACAAAGGCTTTCATTCGGTTGCCCGCATACCAAAAAACCACATCCGGCGGGGAAGTGACCAACCAATTACGAATCGTTGTTTTATACGACTCGTGATCGTACAAGTTGTACTTCACCGTAATATCTGGGTTTTCTTTTTCAAAGCGGTTAATGATCTCACCCCACGCCTCTTTTGGCGCAGGATCAGAAGCATCTGAGTTGATAACGAGTGTCCCTGCAAACGATGTTGCAGACATGGAGGCAGCGAGCACTGCACTGGCAGCGATATGTTTCACGTATTTCATATTGAGGTCCTTGTTATGGAGCTAAGCTCTCTAAGTCCAATTCTTATTGTTTTATCTCGTAGGGTTGTTCGTGTTTTAGTTTCTCTTTAATGATTCATCCATTTGGGATATCGATAGCAATAACGATTTAAAGCCGTCGCTATTGCTAGATTCGTGTATCGATTCTTATCTCGTGATTTACCCTTTAGTCGCACCCAATGTCAGGCCTGCGATAAAGTGCTTTTGCATGGTAAAGAACAGCACTACCGGTGGGATAGCCGCGACCACTGCACCCGCCGACATAAACTGCCAAGACGCCAGCCATTGGCCTTGAAGTGAGCTCAAACCCGCAGTTACAGGACGAACGTCATCACTCTGAACCAGAACTAGAGCCCAGAAGAAATCGTTCCAAATAAAGGTAAACACCAATACGGCTAACGCCGCTAAAGCAGGGCGAACCAGAGGGAGTACGACATGCCAGAATATTTTCCATTCACTCACCCCTTCAACACGCGCTGCTTCGATCAGGGCATCAGGGATCCCGACAATAAAGTTACGCATGAACAAGGTACAAAAACCGGCTTGGAAAGCGATATGGAAAAAAATCAATGCCCAGTGAGTGTCGTATAAACCGAGTCCAATCGTTAAATCACGGACTGGAATCATCAAAATTTGGAACGGAACAAAGTTACCCGCGATAAACATCGCAAAAATCCACACATTGGCTTTGAAGTTGTATTTAGCCAAGGCATAACCAGCCAGCGTAGATAACGCCACGGCACCAGCAACCGCTGGCAATGTGATGATCAAACTATTGATGAGGTACTGCCCCATCGACGTCGAGGTAAATACTTGAGTGTAGTTTTCAATGAACTGAATCTCACTCGGCCAGCCCCAGTAGTTACCTTTGTTGATGTCTTCCATCGAACGAATCGAGGTCATCATTACGGCGATAAGTGGTAATAACCACATCACGATCGAGATAGGTAACGCGACTCGATAGCTGATATTAGTAAAGCGACCGGCTTTTTGAATTGGTTGCGGAAACATTATTTTTCACTCCTTAACATGCGCCACAAGAAGTAAGCGATATAGATATCCATAATCAGAAATAGCACCACAGAGACCGCTGCACCATAACCCATTCGATAGTTAAAAATAGACTCTTCATACATCTGGTACGCAAGTACTGTCGAGCTGCCCCAAGGGCCGCCTGCCGTCATGGTCGCCACTAAATCAAATGAACGCAGAGCACCAATCACGGTGACAACCACGGCGATAAAAGTCGCCGGTCTTAACTGTGGAAGCACCACATACCACAACATGCGCCACTTCTTTGCACCATCAAGTCGAGCCGCTTCTAACTGCTCAGGATCGAGGTTATTCAGCCCCGTTAAATATAAGATCATGCAATAAGAGATCTGAGGCCATAAGCCGGCAGCGATGATTCCATAGGTCACATAGTCTTCATCAGCAAGTATCGAAATTGGCTCGAAGCCAAGCGACCCGAGTGCAATATTGAAAAGGCCAAAAGAGGGGTCATAGAACCAAGCAAATACGAGGCCTACCACCACTTGAGAAATAACGAATGGGAAGAAAAACAGAGATTTTACGACACGAATGCCTTTCACTTGTTGGTTGAGGAAAAGGGCAATCGCCAAGCCACAGGGTGGCGCAAGCATAAAAAAGATCAACCAAAGGAAGTTATTCGTTAACGAAGTATAAAAAGCATCTGAGTCAAAAAGCTCACGGTAGTTCTCAAGCCCCACCCACTCCTTTTCACCTAATCCATCCCATTCAAAGAAGCTCAGCCAAATACTGTCCAATATGGGATAGATAACATAGAGAGAGAAGATAGCGATGGCTGGTGCCAAGAACAGCCAAGGCGAGACCTTGGAACTGATGCGCCTTTTCTTCTTCGCTGATGGGGTGCGATTTTCTGGGTATATCGTTTTCACAGATTGCTCCATTTCCCAAAACTCCTTGTATTAAAAGCTTGGTTTACTACTTGGTTAACTTCCATCTGAATTTATAAATCCCAATCAGTAGCTCAGCATTTATAATGATTACGTTCAAATATTAGGCTTATTGATAACATTACGCACAGTTATGTTTTATTTATGTAAACGTTTTCACAAAAATCAGTATAGATCGCGGGATTTATATGACAATGATCAATAAATCATGCGAGGCACCTAACAAATTTCTGATGAAAGCGTATGTTTTAAAGGCAAAGAGATGTAGTCCAACGAAGCAAGGAGAGAGCATGGCTGATATCAGCTTAAAAAAGGTCATCAAACGATATGGTGATATACAGACCATCCATGGTGTTGATCTAGAAATAAATAATGGCGAATTCGTCGTATTCGTTGGACCATCAGGTTGCGGAAAATCAACCCTCTTACGCTTAGTTGCTGGCTTAGAAGAAATCACTGAAGGCGAGATTCATATTGGAGACGATCTTGTTAACGATGTCGATCCTGCTGAGCGTGGTGTCGCGATGGTATTTCAATCCTACGCACTCTACCCACACATGACCGTGGAAGAAAACATGGGCTTTGGCCTGAAAATGAATGGCGTAGCGAAGGAAGTCGTTGAAAAGCAAGTCACCAGTGCGGCAAAGACGCTCCAACTAGAACCTTTATTGAAACGTAAACCAAAGGAGCTCTCGGGTGGGCAGCGTCAACGTGTAGCGATCGGCCGAGCAATAGTTCGCAACCCTCGCGTATTCTTATTCGATGAACCGCTCTCGAACCTCGATGCTGAACTTCGCGTCGATATGCGCTTACAAATCGCCAAATTGCACCAAGATCTGCAAAATACCATGATTTATGTCACGCACGATCAAGTCGAAGCCATGACGCTTGCAGACAAGATCGTGGTATTAAGAGATGGTCGTGTTGAACAAGTCGGTTCTCCACTCGATCTATACCACTCTCCACAAAATGAATTTGTGGCTGGCTTTATTGGCTCACCGAAAATGAATTTCTTACCGTGTGTTGTTAACAGCACCTCAGAAACGTACGCCCAACTCGCTGTTAACGGTGTCAGCCAAATTACCCTCCCCTTACCAAGTGATGGATTAAAAGAGGGACAAAGCATCACGCTGGGCATTCGACCTGAACATTTAGAGATTAACAGCGGCTCCGATATCACCATTGAATTTCAAAGTGAGGTGGTCGAGCGACTAGGGAACAGCACTTATATGTTTGGCCAGTCTTGTGGCGTGGATAGCTTTAAGGTGCACCTACCAGGAGACCAAGAGGTGACTCGATACCAATCGCTTGAACTGAGTTTCTCCTCAAAAGATTGCCACCTATTCGATGATCAAGGGCAACGAATTAACTAGACTTTAAAAACGGTAGAGCTAGCTCGATGTCGCTAGCTTTGCCACTTTTCAAACTCACTTTCCGTTCGTTTCAAGCAACCACTTGCTTCCATTCTGTTCCTCTAAATGTCTATGAAATCCCACTCAAAAATTTCATCACTCTCACTGAAATATTGGGTTATGAAGACTTATTCGAATTTTATTTATCCTTATTAGCCTTCCGGACATTAATTTGATAGTCGTTTACTAAATAATCGCTAAACTATAGTGTCGCCTACCCCTTTTTTGAGAAAACCTAAATGCCTAATGCTGATTCCACCCTAAATAAACGTATGGGAATCGTTGCGCTCACCTGGCCAATTTTTATCGAAGTTCTTTTAAGAACCGCACTCAACACCAGTGATGTATTCATGTTATCGGGATACTCGGACAAAGCCGTGTCTGCCGTTGGTGTTATTTCTCAGATATCCTTTTTCCTGATCATTGTCTCGACCATGGTCAGCAGTGGTACGGGTATTTTAATCGCGCAATACAATGGTGCCTCTCGCACTCAAGAGAGCGCTCACGTGGGCGTAGCGAGCATCATTCTGGCCATTATTGCCGGTGTGCTACTGAGTGTGATTGCCGTTCTTGTTGCTGAATATTTTATCCCGCTTTATCAACTCGAACCTCAAGTCGAACAGTACGCGCAAGAATACCTGTTCATCAGTGGTGCTCTCACCTTCAATGTAACCATAGGTGTGGTTCTCACCACTATTTTGCGCAGTCATGGCTATTCAAAGTCACCGATGGTGATCAACATGATTGCAGGCGTTATCAACGTATTCGGTAACTACTGCGCCTTATATCAACCTTTTGGTTTGCCAGTATACGGCGTGCAAGGGGTTGCGACCGCGACCGTCATTAGCCAAGTGATCGGGATGTTGATCTTGATTGGTGTGGTCAGAAGCAAAGGGATTGATCTACCAGTGAAGCAGTTTAAATCTGTGCCTAAAGCCATCTATCAAAAAATCATTAAGATCGGCTCGATGAACGCAGGAGAAGTACTCTCTTATAACATGGCTCAGATCAGCATTACCTTCTTCGTGGTACAGATGGGCACATCTTCACTGGCTGCGTTTACTTACGCACAAAACATCGCTCGTCTCTCTTTTGCATTTGCACTGGCAATTGGTCAAGGCAGCCAAATCCAAACAGGCTATTACATTGGTAAGGGTTGGATCGACGAGATCACCAAGCGCGTGCAACGTTACTTTGTGGTTGGCTTTATCGCCTCAACTGCGATTACCTGCATGGTTTATGTGTTCCGTTTCGAAATTCTCGATCTGTTCACGCAAGATCCAGAGATCATTGCGCTAACGGCTGCACTGATTGCAGGTTCCATCATTCTTGAAGCTGGTCGAGTATTTAACCTGATCTTTATCTCTTGTCTAAAGGCTGCTGGCGACATTAAATTCCCGATCAAAATGGGCATTCTCAGCATGTGGGGCATTGGGGTTGCCATGAGCTATTTGCTTGGCGTGCATTGGGGTTATGGCGTATTGGGTGCTTGGATGGCAATCGCGATGGACGAATGGGTCCGTGGAATCATCATGGCCTATCGCTGGCGAGCTAAGAAATGGACTCGATTCTCTTTTTAGACTTTTTAGCCTTCCATTTATCTTCACAAGATCGAAAAACGCCGCTCCTATTTCCAAAGAGCGGCGTTTTCGTTTTTAATTACCCGAACTCATCTACGCGGTCGCAAGTGCTTTCTTTCGCTTTGCTAGTCGTCCAAAAATACCGAGCAACATAACAATGCCACACACGCCATAAACTTGCATGATGGTTGGATCGTCCGATACAAAACCCACATCCGAGAACATAACGTAAGCACCAAGCACCATGTAAAGAATAATAGCCGAAGCCTCGAAACGGAACTCCCAAGGTGTCACATCAATATTCTCATTGACTGGCATCACGTACTCAGATTCACGCGGCATAAAGTAACCAATGATGAACATCAACGCGGTACATACTACGAATAGAATCGCTAATTGATGTAGGAAGTGAATCGGTGTTTTAAATACTAGCTGCATTGCTGCGTATGAACTTACAAACACCACCAACGCCACTTTCGCCGCTACAGCGGGTACACGTTTAGATACATAGCCGACAAACACGATAGTAAAGATTGGCACACTGAAGAACCCCGCCACCATTTGAAGGTATTGGAAAAGACCTTCTGGTGCGTACATGATGAATGGTGCGATACATACCGAGATAATCGCAATCACAACACCAAAAATACGCCCTTTATCCACTAGCTCTTCGTCTGTTTTACCTTGTCCAAATAGCGGCTTATACACGTTCAACGCAAACAGAGTCGTTGAGCTGTTCAACACACCATTAAAGGTACTCAAAATCGCACCAAACATCACCGCAACGAAGAAACCCACCAGCGGCTTAGGCAAAACTTCATTAACTAAACGGGTGTACATGGTGTCTGGGTTGCCCGCATCAGCACCAAACATGTGGAAAGCGATGATGCCTGGAATGATCAAGAACAGCGGAGAGATAACCTTAATCGCACCGGCAAGGATTACACCTTTCTGACCTTCTTTCAGGTTTTTAGCACCTAATGCGCGTTGAATAATGGATTGATCAGTACCCCAGTAGTACAAGTTCACCAAAAGCAGACCAGTAAACAATGTTGAGAACGGCAGTGGATCGCTTTCTGTACCCACCGATTGAAGCTTCTCTGGCGCGGCATAAAGCAGAATATCTAAGCCAGCACCAAAGCTACCTTCGCCCAGTACCATCAAACCAAACACAGGGATCATCATGCCGCCAACAATCAAGCCTACGCCATTAATGGTATCTGCAATCACAACCGCTTTCAGGCCACCATAAATTGCGTAAAAGAAGCCAAGTAGACCAATCGTCGCCGAAATAAGCGCGATTGAGCTAAACTCTGAAATATTAAGCAGGGCCTGAACATCGAAGATTTCACCCAAAACAACGGCGCCCGCGTAAAGTGTGGTAGGCAAAATGTTGATCACGTATTGGCACAAGAAAAGTAACGTCACAAACTTCTTCACCGACATGTCGTAGCGGCTCTCTAAGAAATCAGGAATGGTGGTGATACCTTGTTTCAAATAACGAGGAACTAACATTAAAGCAATAATCACCAAGGTGACACCAGAAGCCACTTCCCAACCCATGACACTCATGTTGTGGGTGTAAGATTGTGCGCTCATGCCCACGAAACTGGTGGCACTCAAGTTCGTTAAGATAAGTGAGCTGGCAATTAAGCCACCGGTTAAGCTTCTTCCGCCAAGAAAGAAACCATCTTGTGAGGTGTTTTTGTCATTTTTCACTTTGTTGTAGGTAAACGCGACTACAAACCCAGTAAATAACAAAAATGACAACAGAACGGTAATAGACATTTTGTTTTCCTTAAGTTGAGTTATTGCGGCAGCAATACCTCGCTGCCGATTATAATTTTTATATTTAGATTTTTATTTGTAGGGGTACTCAGAGTCAGAGATTCACATCTTTTTTAGATGCACAATCAAGGCAGACTCTGGGTCGAGAATAGGTAAGGTCAATCCAATCTCTTTGAGGTTATCGCCGCTTAAAGTCAGAGTTTTATCTAACCATTGAGGGCGTTGCTTCATGAGTTGGAAACTGGTTTGTGGCATCTCCACTAACTTCACTTGATACAGCGCACTGTCTTCCACGCAGCTAATACGAAGTGGTGATGGCAGAGCGTATTCAGGCATGGCCAACTGACACACGGTGATCAGCATTTCATCATCATTCTGCACCCCATAGATGTTCTGGTTTTTGTCCGCGGGATCCATGCGGAAACTACGACCTGAGTGCAAAATATGGCGGAACTGCTTATGCAGAGAGATGTAGTGAGAGAAAGCTTGCTTCTCTTGTTGCGACTCTTTAACCGGGTCAAGTTCAACGCCCATGTGCCCCATCAAAGCGGTGACACCACGCATATTGATACTGTGACGACGATTGGTTGAATGGCACTCAGCAGGGCCAATGTGCGCACCCATAACTTCTGGTGGGAAGAAGTAGCTCATGCCTTTTTGAATGGCTTGTCGTTCCAATGCATCGTTACAATCGGATGCCCAGAATCGATGTGTTCTTTTAAGGATTTCAAAATCAATGCGACCACCGCCTGATGAGCAAGATTCAATCTCGACCTTAGGGTGTGCTTGATTCAGTTGATCAACGAGACGATACAAGGCTTGAGTTTGACCATGCACCGCCGCCTTACCTTGGTGGCCCGGCTGAACTAATTCACGGTTCATATCCCACTTAAAGTAACCGATATTGTACGTAGTCAGAAGCGTATCAAGGCGAGAGAACAAGTAGTCAAAACACGCTTCATTCTGCAAGTCTAAAACATACTGCCAACGACCAGAGGGTTGATGATAACCTTGCAAACCAAGCACCCAATCAGGGTGGTTACGGTATAGGTTTGAGTCTTGGCTGACCATCTCAGGTTCAACCCACAACCCGAACTCCATCCCCTGTTGGTTAACGTGTTCAATCACAGGTTCTAAGCCATTTGGGTATTTCACTTCATCGAGGTACCAATCGCCTAATGCCGTTCGTTCACCATCACGACCAATAAACCAACCATCATCAATAATGAATCGTTCAACACCCATCGCGCTGGCTTCCGTTGCCATCCGCATAATGTATTCCGGTTTATGGTCGAAGTAGATACCCTCCCAAGTATTCAAGTGCACTGGGCGAGGTTTATCGGTAGGGAATTGAATAATGTTGTCACGAACAAACTGCTGAAAACGTTGAGCAATACCGTTCAAACCAGAATTGCTGTAACAGCCATAGAGCCAAGGTGTCTGGTAAGTTGCCTCTGGTTCTAGAATCGATTCACCCGCTAGCAATAACTCTCCCGCTTGTACAAAGCGGCGGCCATCACTGCGAACATCAGCACGCATTTGGTGGTTACCACTCCAACCTAAATGGAAGCCCCACACCAAACCATTCTGTTCTGAGAAACCTTGCGTTCCTGCAAACATGCCAGGGAAGTTTTCATGTGAAGTACGGCCGCGACGGTTCTCTTGCATGAAGCCACCATGCTCAAAACGCTGACGTTGCGTTTGGAACTCATGACACCAACGACCATGGAACGTCATCAATTCATTGGCGTGGTTTGGCAGCGGCAACGTTGATGACAGCTTATTTAAATAGTATTTACTGCCCCCTTTGTTGGTTACTGTGATGCGCTTTTGAACCACATCCGATTCGTAATCCAGTTTAATTTCAACCGTCAATTCAAGCTTAGACACGGTGTCTTCTAGAACAAAAGTGGCTTGCTGAACCTGAGCTTCCACGCGGACGGTATTAAAAACGGGTGCCCAATCAAAACCATCACGATGCCCTTCTATTCCCGGCGCATTAAAATGACCGCTACCCAATTCAGGACAAAGAGAAAGCGGTACATCGACATCAAGGCGTGCTTGAGAGATCGGTCTCTCGGTTGATAACAAAAGATCTTCATCAATACTGGCGATCTTTGCGCCCCAGTGAAGAACCTCTGGAGTACGGCCCGATTTGATGATCAAACTGTGGTTTTTACTTGTTAGATGAATAAATTCGCTCATAGCCAATCTCATATTGTTTTCGTAAACATAAACTAAAATTAATAGTGAACTTGAAGACTGAAATTAGTACTAAAACGGCTAAATAACGTGATCTAAAAACACTTATTCGTTGCTAAAATTTGCACAAGATCGACTGTTTCCGGAAACATATTTAATGTTTCAAATGACATTTTTTTGAAAGGGAGCAGAGTTTCATTTCGCTAAATTGAATAAGCTCATCGAACGACGGGAATATTCGATGGACGGTGTGATGAGTGTAACTTTTAAAGATGTGGCGAAGCTGGCTGGCGTATCGACTCAAACAGTATCAAGGGTGACGAACGGTTCGCAAGATGTCGCAGAATCCACTCGAAACAAAGTGAATGCTGCGATAAAGAAGCTTGGATATGTGCCCAATAAAGGGGCTCAAATGCTCAGCCGTTCCAAGTCCACCAGCATAGGGTTAGTGACGCTCGATATGGCACTGCATGGCGCCGCAATGATCGCTAACGGTGTACGAATGCAGGCTCACGATATGGGGTATGGCACCGCTTTTTCTGTAGTATCCGAACCGAACCTCACCAACACCCGCGAGGCTATTCGTGAACTGATGGCTCAACAGATCGACAGCATCATTCTCAATGTGCCTTTAAAGAGTGCAGACGCCGAATTGCTGGTAGAACAATATCAACACTTGAACCTCATCTTCATTGATGTCCCTTCTAACAGCCAAGTTAACTATATATGCGGCGATCACGCCGAGGGCGCAAAGCTGGCGGCTCAGCATCTTATTGAAAATGGTCGCTCTGAATACTTGTTGATCAGCGGGCCTAACGAATCCAGTGCCTCACAAATCCGTCTTCAGAGTTGGTTGGGTGTGCTATCAGATGCAAACTGTCAGGTACAGTTTCAACATCAAGGAAACTGGCAAGCGGAAAGTGGCTACCTTGGCATTCGAGACGCCGTTGCGAAACAAATCCCATTTGATGCTGTGTTGGTCGCCAGTGATCAAATGGCATTAGGGGTTTTACGCGCACTGCAAGAACTGCAGATTCCAGTCCCTGACAAGGTTGCGGTCGTCGGCTTTGATGGCATCGAGGACAGTGCGTTTTTTAATCCACCACTGACCACCATCAAACAAGACTTCACCACGATTGGTCGACAAGCTGTGGTACTTGCAGAGAAGCTCAACGCTAACTCACAAGATGCTTTACTGCAGCACCATATCGAAACTGCATTACTCCCAAGAGAAAGCAGCCAACCTAAGGTGACGGCTCACTATGAAAAACAAGAGATCGAGCAACTGCTGAAAAGAATTCAGACCCTTTTGCCAGAATCGACATAAAAGAAAAAGCGCTAGGGGGAGCTAGCGCTTTAAGACCAACTAAGTCCGTTTAGCCTGGTAGTTTTTTAAGCTATATCATGAGGATATAACCAATTTTTTTACTTAGGTAAATCAAAAAGCCTATTCTTTACGACTGCCTTGAGTCGTAAATTAAGTATAGTCGGGTTCTTATAATAAACCGGATTTTTCTAAAATTAATTCATATGAATTTGACGATTAACCGACACAATAAACTATTCGGAAATCACAGATGAGATCGCATTAGTAATCAACTTTCTAAGTAGTTTATTTTTATCATCTAAATGCTTTGCCTTTCTATAAACAAGCTGGATATCAAAATCTGGAACATCAATAGGTGGCTTCACAGCTAGTAAGGTTTCTTCACTATCAATATCCTTGCGCGCGACTAGCTTGGGGACAATACACAATAGTTCTCTGCCACGAATGAGTCGTTTAACAGTTAAAAAGTTACTGGAAGATATCGCGACTTTCCGGCTTAAGCCGAGTTCACCTAAACGAGTGTCCACTCCCGTCTTTAAAGCCCCTGCAGGGGAAACAAGCGCGTGCTCGACAGCAACAAATTGTTCTAGCGACATCGGCTCCTCAATAGATAGAACCGATTGATCAAGTAAACAAACATGTTGCTCCGTATACAAATGCTTTGTTCGATATTGCTTTGGTACCTCACCAAAGCTGCCTATCGTCATATCAAGCTTGGCATCGTCAAAGACTTGCTGGTAGTTACTCAGGTTTACATTGAACAACGCTACTTGAGAATAAGGAGAGGATTGCTTAATCAGGTCAAACAATATTGGAGCGAACATCTGCTCGGCATAATCAGTGAGACCAATCTTCCAAGTCCCTTTATAAGTCTCTGCATCAAACGATTTAGATAACAGAACTTCAGACTGGATGGTATTCAGTAGCGCGTCCACGGTACTTGATAGTTCAATGGCTCGGTCGGTCGCCTCCATCTTGCTACCTACACGCTCAAACAGAGGATCATCAAACAACTTTCGTAGCCTTTGTAAGCTATGGCTCATCGCAGATTGGCTGACATAACAACGCTCAGCAGCCTTACTCACGCTATTCGTTTTATACAAAGCCTGCAGTGCAATCAACAAGTTAAGGTCGACCCCTTTCCAGTTAAAATCAGCCACAAATCAATCCCATATCATTCATAATTATAATTAAAACAATTAATTTGAATCATAGTTCAACTCCACCTAAATTACGCTAAACATTTATCTGGAATCGATCATGCTTTCAATTTTTAAAACCTTTTTCTGGCTTGGCTGGATTAGCTTCGGTGGACCAGCGGCACACATTGGCTACTTCCGTAAAACCTTTGTTGAGAAACTGAATTGGTTATCCGACGAAGAGTACGGGCAAATTGTCGCCCTCAGTCAATTTCTGCCGGGTCCAGGCTCAAGTCAGGTTGGCTTCGCGGTTGGTTACAAAAAAGGTGGCTTAACCGGTGCGATTGCCGCATTTGTAGGCTTCACCTCCCCTTCTGTCATCCTAATGTTGATATTGGCCTTAGTGAGCAATCAGTTGTTGGAAGCACCGCTTTTCATTTCTATCATCCACGGACTTAAGCTACTCGCGGTCGTGGTTGTGGCTGACGCCACTTTCGGCATGTACAAAAACTTTTGCCAATCAAAGATAGCAACAGCACTGTGTGTGATCACCGCGATTGTTCTGCTTTTAATTCCTGGGATCTGGCCTCAGGTATTAGTTCTATTGTTTGCTGCTATGGTTGGCAGTAAGTTCTTAACCTCACACGAATTAAAAACAGTACCTTCGACGCACAAGATATCGTTAACACCACTCGTGATTTTCGTTGCTTTACTGGTTGGTCTGCCTCTATTCAGTGCTTACTCTCAAGGCATTGAAGTATTTGGCTTGTTCTACCAAGCAGGTAGCTTAGTATTCGGTGGCGGCCACGTGGTACTTCCGTTGCTACAAAATGGTATTGGTGACCAACTGTCTCAAGATGCCTTCCTAACAGGTTATGCAGCAGCACAGGCAGTACCAGGGCCTATGTTTACACTTGCGACTTACTTAGGTTATGTATTGATGCCATCGGCACCAATCACAGGCGCACTACTCGCAACGATTGCCGTGTTCTTACCAGGCTTCTTATTACTACTAGGTGTACTGAAAAACTGGCAAGCAATTGCGAGCAAACCTCTGGTTGCTGGCGCTCTTACTGGTGTGAATGCGGCAGTTGTAGGTCTACTACTTGCAGCCCTGTATCAACCTATCTTCACAAGCGCAGTGAGCAGTGGCATAGACTTCGCTCTGATCATCATAGGTGTGTGGCTACTGAAAACGGTCAAGATGCCAATCGTAGGGCTTGTCGGCATGTTTATGCTATTCGGCGCTCTTACTGGCTTTGTTAACTAAAGATCTAACCGAAGCAAGAAGTTAGTGAATACCTAACTTCTTGCTTACGACTGAACGATAGGAGCCGTCGAACCTTTAACTAGCAGGCTTGATTCCATGGAAGTTAAAAAACAAATTGCAATCAATTAGCGGGATTGGGCTTAACGGCCAAAAAGAGTGTTTATTATCAGGGAGATAGTACTTTAAAAAGGCGATCAAATTATTGCAGGGATTAACATGTTCTCTCGCCATAATGTAATCGTAGTTCCACCCCTTTTTCACTCCAAGTTTTCTTGTCGTCATATAACGACCAACCTTCCATGCAATACCTGGGTCTGTAGGAATCAAAATGGACAAAGTGCCGCCCGGCTTTAATACCCTAAGCCATTCTTTAATCACAAGATGAGGCTCATAAAGGTGTTCCAATATATGTGTCGCAATAACACGATCAAAGCAGTTGCTTTCAAAGTCTAACGCTCGTGCATTCGTTACATTAAAAACGAGCTTGTCATAAGTACTGGTGTTACTGAGTTGCCTTTTTGCCACTTCAAGTGCGGCAGAATCGCCATCACTGACCGTATACTCGTCAAAACTATGCTGAACATGTCTCAAGTGTTCACCCGTTCCTGAACCCACTTCTAGCACCTTCGAGAAATGCTCTCTGTTACTGAAAGGCTTCTCACACGCTATATGACCCGCCCTCATCACATAGCCTGTTGTACTGCTTTCGTAGACTCGCTCGTCATATTCATCACTGAAACGGGACAAATAATCGAGCCACTCCTTGTCTTCATCCTTGTTTATTCTCATTCCTGAATCCTATTGAGATGGCTTGTGATCGTGACTTCTTAATATTGAGAGGATTCTCATCTCTCTTCTACCTCGTGACACGTTGTCGAGTATCAAGCCGCAAAAGAAAGACATCACCGCGATAAGTGCAATTGAACTAGACAGAATAGCTGTTGGGACTCTTTCAACGAGCCCGGTATCAATAAAATCGATAATAACGGGAACCCCTAATCCCAATGAGATAAAGCAAAGCAACACTGACAAAGCACCGAAAAAAAACATCGGCTTTACGTCTCGTAGCAGGAACAAAATAAAGTTGAGGATTTTGATCCCATCACTCAATGTATTCAGCTTACTCGCCGTGCCTTCAGGCCTTGAGTGATAATGAGTGGGTACTTCTTTGATCGACATATTGTGGTGCAATGCATGCACGGTTAGTTCCGTCTCAATTTGAAAGCCGTCACTGAAAATAGGGACCGTTTTTACAAACCGGCGACTCATCACTCGATAGCCAGAGAAAACGTCATTCAATTGAGCATTGAACCCTTTATTTATCAGAGTCGAAAACATCTTATTACCCAAAATATGTCCTGCAGGATAAGCCTCGGAAGAGCGCTCTCGACTGCCAATGATCATATCGAGCTGTTCAGTAACCAGTTGTTCAATCAGTGTAGGGCAAATGGAGGCGTCGTAGGTATCATCACCATCAGCCATAATATAAATATCAGCATCAATATCTGAGAACATCCGTCGCACAACTTCACCTTTGCCCTGACGATACTCATGGCGAACAACAGCACCAGCTTGCAGCGCCTCTTCGACCGTGCCATCAGTAGAGTTATTGTCGTACACATAAACCGTCGCACTTGGTAGTGCACGTTGAAAGTCAGCCACCGTTTTTCCAACCGCTCCGGCTTCGTTATAGCACGGGAGTAACACCGCTATGGTTTGATTCTTCATGAGCTCTCCCTGACTCGAAACACTCGGTACCCATTTTCAATATTGTCGTACACAACATCTAACCAAGTTGGCGTATCTGAGCTGTACAGCTTATTGATCAATGCCTCCTCGCTAGCCGAGTCCTTTAAAATCAACAAATGCGGATCATTGCCAATAACAATGATATCGATGCTTTTCTCTATGATTTTCCGTTCGGCTAAGCTCAGATCTTCCTCTAGCATCACTTCAATAAGAAATTGGTTCCCAACAATATTTCGATGGTAAGGAGCAGCAATAATTCGATTATCCGTTTTTGCCAACACTGGAGCCCCCGTTTCAATCCCTGAAAGTATGGTGTGCGAATTTATATCGTTATCTTTTAACACCTTATGAATCTTCAGAGATTGCTCCTTTTGATCAAGAGTAGTTGTAATTTCTTCGGTTGGCGACAACGCGAGAATGACAAAGGCGACCGCTAGTGGTGCTCCAGAAGTAATAACCGCTGCTTTTATGATGGAGGAACGGATGTAATCTGCTAACTGAAGAATCACGTATGCTTGGAGGGGAGCCGCTAGCACAAAACACAACCTCATGACTCTAATCTGCCAAAAGATCGCAAGGGCTAAATTGAACATAAAGATGAGATACAAAATTGCGCAGTGGTGATTTTTACGCTTAAAAAGTGGATACAAAGTGGCAGGAATCACGAGCAAAGCGTAATTCTCTATCGAGAAAAAACCATGACTTGCGACATATCTAACGACCGATTTCGCTTCCGTCACTTGGTCTAACCAATAGACTTTAAGTATTGGAGGGTAATCAATTAACAACGCACTGCTGAGTGATGGATAAAGCACTGCCACTGGGATTAAAAATAGAACAGCTAGAAATACGAACAGAAAAACCTTTTGCAGTAGACTGTTATCTTCATTCATAAACCGATGATAAACATTAACGAAAAGCCAGCCACAGAAGAAAAGGATGATGAGAACAAATGATATTTCGTCGTACTTAAAAACGAAAAACTCATCGTAAGGCCGATTTAATAAAACCGCACAAATCCCAAACAGAGCGGAACTCGCATACAACTTAGAGATATAGCCAAACCACTCATGGCGAACAAGACCGTAATACACGGTATAAATCGCGAAAAAAAACATGAATAGCAAAACATTATCAAGCCCCGTCCATAAAGATAGAGACAGCAAGATAGATTGCGCATACACACGCCACGCATGGCGCAACTGCTCATGATTCAATGGCGTTAAAGCTAGAAATAGGACCGCGAAGACCAGCTGAATATTATGATGATCAATAGAACCGGGTAAAAAATGGATAATTGACGGCGAAGAAATCGCAAACATCATACTAATAAAGCGATACTTGGCACCGAAGAGGTGGTCAGCTAGGTAAAAGCATGACAGAGAAAAAAGTAGCAAGTAAAGCAGAGGGACAAGAGAAATTGATATTGTATAAGCAAGATTATCATCGACGATAAACAACAATGGAAAAGCTACGAGCGATAAGATTAAATCAGGAAAGCGAGACCAATGAATAATAATGCCGTCAGCGGCATTAAAATTATTCATTGGCTCTAGGTACCAATGTCCAGTTGCCATCCAATCCTGAAATTGAACGAAACGCATATAGTCGTCATTGTCATTCAGGTTAAGAGCTGAAACACTCTCCCACTTGTAAATAAAGATCACTGTGGCACAAACTAGCCAGATGACAGAGATAACAATGATATCTTTATTAAAACTCTCACTTTTAGGCGACATGAATATCCTTTTCACTGAGCCAAAATTTAAACGACTATTGCTCCATCTCTCTCACTTCCGCTAATGCTCTGTTTAAGTTTTCGTTCGCAACTCTGTAATACGATGGTTTCTTGTCTATTGCTTGCTGAAGGTAAGGAACGGCTTCATCCGGCTTACCTTGTAATATTAGGAAATACCCTACATTATTCAACGCTTCAGGCGTATCCATATGTCGCATAAACATATTAGTGGCTTTCTTAACATCACCGGAAGCCAGATAAATGAGGGCTAGATTGTTTTGGGCCTTCTCACTATTTGGCTCTAACTCTAGAGCTGAACGCGTATACTGATACGCTTCCTTGTAATTGCCGTACATGTAATGGGAGTAGCCCATATTCAACAGAGCTTTGAATGAGTTTTTGTCTATCTGCAGTGACTTTTTGAAGTACTCTTGAGCTATCTGATGCTTTCCGTCGACATCTTCCAACACACCAATTCCCATATATGCTGATGCAGGAGACATACTGTCAACCTTCAAGCTAGCGACTTCACTTTGGCTTAACGCTTGGTGGTTTTTAATCGTTTCACTGCTTTTCAAACGAACTTGGTCGGCATTAATCGCTTTAAAGAAATAACTTCGACCTTCATCCGTTCGTCGCTGCTTCGTATACAAAACGCCTAATTCCTCCAGTACCTCGGTATGTGCTGGATTGAAATCTAAGGCCGCCAAATACGCTTTCTCGGCAAGCGCCGAGTTGCCACGAGATGAATGGATTTTACCTATAGTAAACAGCGTTTTGTCGTGAAACTCTTGCTCAGGAAAAGACAGAGAGCGGATGTATTCATACAAGGCTAGATCGATGTTGTTGTCCCTTAATGCTACATCACCACGCATGATCGCTTCTTTCTCACTCAAAGGAGGGTCATCATTCGTTAACGTATCTATCGGTTTACCGGAATACAGTTCTGCATCAAATTGATTCGTTGGCTCATCAGATGATGCACAACCGAGTAGTAGTATTGGTAGGAAAAGTAGAAGGAACTTATTGTATAACATCATAAACTTGCTCCCGGCGCACTCAATGCGTCCATTACGATAAGTAGTCCTGGGCCAAGTGCAACAATGAAAAAACAAGGCCAAATAAAAATCAGCATAGGAAATAACATTTTGGTCGGTATTTTCGCCGCAATTTCTTCAGCGGCTTGCTGACGTTTATCTCTAAAGTCTTCAGTATAATCACGAAGCGTTTGCGCTAAGCTACCGCCCATTCTCGATGCATGAGAAAGCAAAGAAACCAACCCTTCCAATTCGACTAAACCGGTTCGCTCGATAAGCTGTCTAAGCGCATCAGGCATAGTGACACCCGCTTGGATTTTAGCAAACACAGTCTCTAGTTCATCCGCAAGTTCCGGCTGAGAGACATAGATCTCAGATGCGACACGTCCAAGGGCTGCATTAAAACCAAGCCCAGACTCGGTACACACAACAAGAAGATCAAGCGCATCAGGGACACCATTTCTTATTTTTTTCTGACGCTCTTTTTGTAACTTGTTCAGAATAATATTTGGCGTAAATGTTCCGAGAAAAACACAAGTCATGATGAGTAAATTATTGTAATCTCCACCCCACGATATGTAATAGACCATAAAAGCAGCGACGATGCCTATTAAACTAGATAAAACCTTCAACGCGTAGAAAACTGATAACGAGCTCTTCTCATGGAACCCAGCATGCATCAGCTTTTCTGAGTAAGTTTCATTGTCCTTTTTATTACCTTTACTTATAAAGGGGCTTAATGATTCTAACGTATTTGAAAAATCATAAGGTTTTCGACCACCAGTACTCCCCTCTTCAGATATTTGTCTTAGCTTCTTATCTAAAGGAGATCTAGCACCTAAAAACAAGAACCCAATAGTCAATGTTAATAAGATAGTAGTGAGCAAAATCATCGCATAGATAACAGCCTGAGAGCTGATCCCAAACTCTGCTAACATCTGCTTCCAGACTTCAATATTTAATAATTCCATAAGTTAAATCTCTATACTGATGATCTTTTTAATCCACAAGGCTCCGATCGCCAAGAGAACAATACCGACACTGACCATCGATAGACCGCGAGGATCTTTGTAAAGTGGCTCGATATATTCAGGACTGGCTACCTTTAAGGCAAAAAATAAACCAAAAGGGGATAAGGTTAAGATCCATGCTGACAGACGGCTTTCAGCAGAGAGCGTTTTTACTTTCCTTTCTAACTTAAAGCGGGCTCTTAGTACTTCAGATACCTTTTGCAGGTTCTCTGATAGATTCCCCCCAGTTTCTTTTTGTAGCATTACTGCACTAGAAAAAGCCAACATTGATACGGTGGGAACTCGCTCTGCCATCTGTAAAATAGCTAAACGTAAGTCATAACCGTAATTAAGTAAGTTGTAGGTATTTTTAAACTCAGCACCGATAGGTTCAGGAAGTTCTTCACCAACTTCATTAAATGATTGAACAAGCGGTTGCCCTGCTTGCAGTGCTCGTCGGATAATATCTAAAGCCTCTGGAAGTTGCTCTTCGAATCGAGCCATTCTATAAGCCACTCGATTTTGTACATACAGATAAGATATAACCCAAACAGAAATGAATGCTGCTAAACTAATAAACCATTCTTGATTGGTCATTATTGATATCAATGTGAGCAAGACACCACAAAGAGAAACAATAAGTAAAAACCGGCTCAATGCTAATTTAAAACCAGCTAATTCCAACATTTTTTTTAATCCAGCAAAGTATGGAATAACTATTAACTTACGGTCTATAGGAGATAATTCTTTGTTATAATGTTCTTTTAATAAAGATAGACTCTCTTCATCGATATTACGTTGCGCCTCCTTCAAACGTCGAGACAACTCTTTGTGCTTCGCTTTTTTCCCTGCAGCAGGGAGCAACAAAGCTTGAGAAATAAAAAGCACCGCAATGAATAATAGACCTAATGAAACGCTTACATTGTCCATAATATATCCTTAGACTTTGGTCTCACTAAAGAGCTCGAAAGGCAGGTCGAGTCCACGTTTGACTAACTGGTCATGGTATTGAGGCACAACCCCCGTTGCTGTGAAATAACCGATAATATTGCCGTCTTCATCAATACCTTTACGCTGAAAACGGAATATTTCCGACATCGTAATCACCTCACCTTCCATGCCGTTGATCTCTTGGATACTCACCATACGACGCTTACCATCTTCTTGGCGTTCCATTTGAACAACAAGGTGGATAGCCGAAGCAATTTGAGCTCGTAAGTTTTTGGTTGATATGTTCCACCCTGCCATCGAGAACATATTCTCGACCCGACTCAAGGCATCACGGGGGGTATTCGCGTGAATGGTAGCCAGTGAACCATCATGACCGGTATTCATCGCTGCTAGCATGTCAACGGCTTCGCTACCACGCACCTCCCCAACCACGATTCGATCTGGTCGCATACGCAAGGTATTTTTAACCAATTCGCGCTGGCTGATTTCTCCCTTCCCTTCTAGGTTAGCAGGGCGGGTTTCGAGACGAATAACATGTGGTTGTTGCAGTTGTAATTCGGCCGAGTCTTCTATGGTAATAATTCTCTGGTCTCGCGGAATGAAACCAGAAAAGATATTCAGTGTGGTTGTTTTCCCTGACCCCGTCCCTCCTGAAATCAATATATTGAGCTCGCCTTTTACTGCAGCTTCAACAAACTTAGCCATTTGGGGTGAAACTGAATTGTAGTCAATAAGGTTATCCATCGTTAAGCGATCCACAGCAAAACGGCGGATAGAAACAGAAGGGCCATCGAGTGCGAGAGGCGGGATAATCGCATTAACACGAGAACCATCAACTAAGCGGGCATCTACCATAGGTGATGCTTCATCAATCCGGCGACCAACCTGACTGACAATACGATCAATAATGTTTCTTAAGTGACGATCATCTAAAAACGTATACGGTGTTTTTTCTAATTTACCTCGGCGCTCAACGTAAACACTTTTAGGGCCGTTGACCAATATATCCGACACAGTTTGATCAGCTAATAAGGGCTCCAACGGCCCCAGACCAAAAACTTCATCTTCTATCTGTTTGATGACCCGCTTACGACCTTCTGCGCTGAGTGCATGACTACCATCGTCAGCCATCAACTGTAAAATGGCTTCATGCAAGTCAACCTTAGCCCGCTCTTTTTCCAAACTTGAGAGTAATCCTAAATCTAGGGTCTCAAGCAGTTGCTTATGAAAAAAGTGTTTGATTGATAACTCTTGCTCTAACACTTTTCGAGCTTCATCAATCGCCTTTTCCTTTTCTACATTCGCTTCAGAACTGCGAGATTGACTAGACGTATCAACACTGGATAAACGCTCAACAGGGTTGGTATCTTCTGAGTCATGCGAAATCTGTTCTACTCTTTTTTCAAACTCTGGATTTACATTTTTTCGTTTAAAGAACATCACAATCCCTCGTGTTCACTATTCATCTACCCGTTATGAAAACCACTTTTTCAACCAGCCTTTTTCTTCTTGCTCTGGTGGTGAAAGAACGTGAGACAAATCGATGATAGAACGAGTAATTGAGCTTTTCTTTCTCGACTGAACTAACGGTTGCCCCAAATTGGCACTCTCTAGTGCCACTTTAAAATCATTAGGCATCAGGTGGATGTCGTGATTGCCCACCGCCTGCTCAATGTCTTTTAACTTTATAGAATGTCGTTTTTCGTAACGGTTAAGGATTACCTCTATTGCGTCGCTTTGTAAGCCGTACTCAAACTTCAGAGACTTAATTAATCTACTTGTGTTTTTTACTGACACTAAACTCTGCTGTAAAACCAGAAGCACTTTCGTTGCAGGTGATATAGCAGATGCAAATACATGATCTAACCCTCTAGATAGGTCGATCACCACATAAGGGTAAAAACGGCGCAATATAGGCAGCAGTCTGCCTATTTTTTGTGCCTGCTCGAAATCATCAGCATTGTTTTCATGTTTAAAGCTTAGAACATGAAGACCAGATTCATGTTTATTGACCAAAGTACCTAAGGAGATTTCATCTAGGTCATTCGCGCTATTTATTGCATCAGAAACGCTGTAGGTGGGAATAATATTTAAGTAATCAGGAATTACTCCAAATTGGAGATCAATATCGAGTAAGAGAACTTCATTTGGGTGTTGATTAGCCATCTCAATAGCGGTATTTAACGCTAAAGTGGTTGCTCCCATCCCTCCCTTGGTGTTCAAAAACAAGATAAATTCTCCATAACTGGAGTTTTCAAGCTTTTCGGAAGCCGTTTTCTTAAGCAAAGGGAGTAAGTCTGAAATAGTGACATTATGAGATAAGAAATCTGAGGCTCCTAAGCGAAGCGCAATTTTTAATGACCCGTTATCACTTTCGTCCCCGAGTACAACTAAAGATAAATCCTTATCCTCGAGCGATAAATCATACCCCTGTAACTCCACCATTTTTTGTGCCCAACTTCCACTTGCTTCTACAAAGATAAGCTCTGGAACATCAGCATTTTTTAGGTATTCCTCGCTCATTGCTGCGAGAGAAAATGATGTAACATGTACATTTCGACATTTCTTTAATTCAAGACTCATATGTGAAAGAAAACCTTCTGAGCTGTATATTAACCAGACCTTAAGGTTTGTTTTCAAACGCACAATATCACTCTCATTTGGCGTTATTTTAATTGCTTCCCCCATGCTACAACTCCTGTATAAAATAACTCATGGACATCTATTCCTTGTTTCGGAATCAGCTCTAACAACTCCTAAACTCTCAGCTGGCAAAATAGTTTCGAACGAAGGAGCTGTAAGATACCCACTAGTACCAAAAAAACTCAAATCTCCGATTAACTGAACGCCATATCCAGTTGCACTCGCCCTTACAAATTTAATGGTACTAAATACTGGATCAGTGTCGTAACCTGACGTAATTTCATTCCCATCAATATCTAAATAAGCAACTTCTAAATTGGCAGCGGTAAATCCTACAAGAGGAATATCTCCCACAACCATTGCGGCAATATTATCTCTATCTGCTACATAGCAAACCGTTGCTAACCTTGCTGCTTTCCTCGTGGCTTCACTTACCATCTGCAACGAAAACATATAGGCACCCAATGCCAAGATTATAAAAATCAAGAGAAAAATCAGCCATGACACTAATGTGAACTCTATGATAGCAAGCCCTTCAATACACCTTTTTGACTTTCTCATCACAGCACCCTCATAACCGAAGTGACGCTTAACGGAATCGAAAAACTCTCCGAGGAAAAGGG
The DNA here is from genome assembly GCF_041473335.1 of Vibrio sp. 10N.222.55.C7. Classification (NCBI taxonomy): domain Bacteria; kingdom Pseudomonadati; phylum Pseudomonadota; class Gammaproteobacteria; order Vibrionales; family Vibrionaceae; genus Vibrio; species Vibrio sp. 10N.222.55.C7. Next base: position 34,249 of record NZ_JBFRSC010000034.1, on the reverse strand, counting down.
AATAGACAAGAAATGTGGAACATAATCATAGGTAACACTTACCCGTACATAACTATCTCCTGACGGTGGCGTAACGGTAACATCTGCAGTCGTCAATGAAGATAACACCGCAGTCCCTACACTATTCTGTCCGTAAACCACCACATTTTGAATTTCGGAAGTCGGCGCAATAGTTCCACCGATCGTTCCATAGACTTCACTAACTGCGTAACGAGCACCGTTTTGCACAGATTTAGATATCACATTGTAATGGACTAAAATATTGCCAAATTCCAGCACCAATATCAGAAAGAACAGTAATACCGGGGTCGCTATAACCACCTCAATGGCTGCAAAACCACCCTGTAATTTATTGAATAGTTTCATGGTTACGACTCCCCACTATCTGGGTCCTTATACAATACGATTTTGTATGTCCCTTCCGTAGTCGAGTTAGTACTGCCAGATCCGCTAGCTACGCTACAAGAGTGTATAAATTCACCAAAAACTGCAGGCGTTCCTGAGTTATTGGTCGGCGCTTTTTGTAGCAAGAAGAAACAACCAATTTTGTTCACCGTAAATTCAGTCGCACCGCCACTTTTACCTGAACAATCCACCATAGGTATAGGTAATATACGACGCCAAGCAACACCATTAGCCGCACACCCAGAACCATTATTAGCTATGCATGTGTTAGTCGCTGATTCATATTGAGCATAGGTATAACTGCCGTCAAAATCGATATCTCCCGTACTAGCATCGATCGTAATCTCATTAGTAGGCTCAGTCGTTACATAATCAGTGGGGTAATCTGATGCCGATAATCCTCCACCATAATCACCAAATCGAGTATTTAAGCCATCACCGGTAGGACCAACCGTTCCTCCTGGTTTGGTGGTTATATCGTCACCTATTGCAACAGGATAACTATAGTCCCCCCCTAGACCTTCTTTTACCGTTTTACCACCAGAGCCAAAGTCCAATAGGTGGTAATTTCCATTACCCATTTCAGATAGTTTGTTATCTCCAACTTTCAAAGCATGAACGGTACCGACTTCATAGCCAAAAACATTCGTTATTTCTTCACCAGTTACATCATGAAAGCCATCTTCAGGATCTATATCATTGTCAGATGTCCCATCACCAATACATACACCTATTGGTACAACGTTATTTACAACTTCTTGCCCTGAACTGGGGCCCGCAACAGCACTAGCAGATACCTCTTTATCAAGGCCAAATAATTGAATAAAGAATTCACTCATACCCAATGAATCTACTCGAACACGCACATAAACATCATCGTCGATGCCAAAAGTAGCCGTGCCCGTAAAGTCTTGAGGATCATTAGAGTAATCGATACTGATTGAAGCGGTTGAAAAATCAAACTCGTGGTTTCCCGTCGAGCCAGCCATGGCATTTAATGCAGTGCCAACCTCGGCATCTACTGCATCTTTATCCTTACTATTATCCAAAATAGTTGCGGCAGCTAAAGCAGCTGAATCTACCGCATTTTGTAACCGTGTTTTGTTCACAACCATATGGTTGATATCTACAGCTAACGCTGAGACGGCTAAAAAAACCAACAAGGCAGCAGTAATCATAATCACCACTAATCCTTTCTGCTTTTTCGGACTTTGTGATACTCGATACAACATGTGAGTACCTCCAGATTTAGTTAAACTCTTCTAGGATCTGGCTACTACTGCTTCCGGACAGATCATTTTCACCTCTGCCAACATATCGGTCGTAACCAGCCTGCATCCGCTCCCCTGTACCATCAGGTACTTCGAGTAAATTCTCTTGGGTCGCATTAGGGTTATACGTTTGCTCAGTTTTCACTAGTGCTACTGAGTGCCCTAAACGAGCATCGTTCGCACAGCCAACTAACACCATCACGAGAAAGACCATCATTATTCTAATCATATCCATCTCCTTATAAATCATGACCAAATGAGCCTTCGCTACCACCATCAGTCGGCGATACAGTCTGTGTCGATTGAGATTGCTCGGAGTCCGACTCTGACGGTTCAGCAATGTAAGCGCTTCGGCCTAACAAATAATATTCCAAGTCATTAGGGTCGACGAAAGCATCTGTTGGTAATGTCACTTTCGTGCGGTCGATTGGCTTGGCAAGCCTTGGAGTCACAAGAATAACCAGTTCGGTTTCGCCAGATACATACTCTTGGCTGTTGAAAAGCTGCCCTAAAATCGGCACATCACCAAAGCCTGGCATCTTGTTGCTGATATCTCTCACATTCTCACTCAGTAAACCTGCAATACCGATAGTCTGGCCATCTGCTAACTCAAGAGTTGAAGATGCACTACGACGCGTAATAGGTGGAATGAAGTAAGTCGCGTTGGTAGTACCAGGATCAATCGTTAGCGAGCTACTATTCGCAATTTCACTCACATCAACAGCCAAGTTCAGGTTGATTTTCTTGTCACTAAGAACCGTTGGGATGAATTTCAGCCCTACACCATATTCTTTGTATTCAATGGTGATGCCGTCTTCATCAGGCACAGGGATTGGGAACTCACCGCCCGCTAAAAATTCAGCTTTTGAACCACTTAACGCGGTTAGATTCGGCTCAGCCAAAACTTTGGCTACACCATTCTGCTTTGCAACATCCAAAGCAAAGGTAAACAATGTATTGCTATCGATAAAAGAACCTAAAATCCCATAATCTGTTGAGGTGGGAATATCAAAAATCGGCGTTGCACCCAATACACCAGCAGGCACAGAAGACGCTCCCCATGAAAAATCAGAACCACTGGTTTGGAAGAAATGGAAGTTAGCATCGAATTTTCGAACTAAGCTTCTTTGCACTTCAGCGACAGTGACCTCTAGCATGACTTGCTGAGCACCACCAATCGACATTAAGTTGATGACCCCAGTCGCCGCAGCTTGCTCACTACCACTCTCTTTTGACTCATCTGCGGTTTGCCCGGAGGAGTAAGTTTCTGCAATTCTCATCGCGACATTCATCTGCTGTTGGTTGCTCACCTGACCGCTCAGCAACAAACGGTTTTGCGCACTATGTACTTCGATAGTTTCATCAGGAAGGAACTCATATAACTTCGCCTTTAAACTATTAAGATCATGAGTAACCTCAATGTTAATAGACTCAATCAACCGACCTCGAGAGTCCCAAGCCATTAGGTTTGTCGCACCTAATTTTTTACCAATTAAAAACACTTCATTTGATTTTAAAATTACAATATCTAAAACTTCAGGATCACCAAGAGAAACCTTCGCCGCTTTTCCCGACAGCACGACATGCGTAGATTTATGATGTGGAACCGTGACTGTTTTTCCCGTTTGTAACGCCGCAACACTGGCCGTCGAAATACAAATTAGGCTCAAAACACACGCAATTAATATTCTCATATTTCACCTCAATCCTTGACGCGCACATTAGATGTTTCTGTACCTTTGATAATGGTGACACTTGGTCTAGGCACATATCGACGAACCACTTTTTTCTCAACTTCATGTGGGTTTCTCAAAGTCAGCTGAATACTGCCTTTGCTTTTAGCCGTGAGAAGTTTCTCGGCCTCTTTCGGCGTCATCTCAAGAGTTACCGCTCGTACAATAATTGGACTGTTTTCATTCGTTTTAGCCGTTTGATCTACAGCCAAAACCTTAATATCTTTAAGAACCGTTTGAGTAGCTGCAGAATTTTTTCCGTAAGAAACCGTATTGAGAATATCAACCTTGTTACCCGGTAATAAGAAACCTGCCACACCAATAACATCATCAACACGTATCGTTACCGCACGTTTATTTTCAGGGATAAGAGCTGCAAGCGTTGACCCTTCTCCTGGTACAGTAAATCGTAACTTGTGAAGCACCTCTCCGGCATAAATGGTATTCGCAACCACCTTGCCAACGAGTTCTGAAACATCGGAGTAGTTATTCTCGTTAATCCAATCAACTTCCATTAACTTCGTGGTTAGGAACTGCTCTTCAATTATCGTTCCAGCTTCAATCTCTTGTGAGGCCACAACTACTGGATGACGCTCCACAGTTTCAACTTCGACTGTTGGCTGTACTTGATTTTCCATCCATTGTTTAGCGAAAAAAACAGCAGCTAAACCAAATACTACGGACAGTAAAAATAGTAGGAAAACTTGACTCTTATTCATGTGTTATTCCTCATGTCCATCAGAGGTAAAATAAACTTCCCAAGCCATGGAAAGAATATCGAATGTGATAACAGGCGGGAGTTGCTCGAACGAAAGAATATCTTTACTTATACCTACCAGATCTTTCGGCAAGCAGGGGAAAAATGGCACTTTGTATAAAGTGTGCATTTGGGATAAACGCTCAAAGAAACCATCTTGAAGTTCAACCTCTTTCTCTGCGGCAACATTCATCCACAATGCTTCGTAATCACGCTGCATAAGAGGCTTAAATTCAATTTTGTAACCTAAACGACGCAAAAATGCGGGATCACTGATCTTCTTTGGATTTAAGTTGGTAGAGAAGGCGAGAGTTAAAACAAACGGCATCGTAATTTGCTGACCGTTGGGCAGCGATAGATAATCAAAAGCGTACTCCATCGGCACTATCCATCGATTCAGCAATGTGTCTACAGGCATAGGTTGACGGCCAAGATCGTCTATCACGAAAATTCCATTGTTTGCCATCATCTGTACCGGGGCTAACCAGACTCGACTGTTTTCTGAGTGATTCACCTCAAGCATATCCATGGTGAGCTCACCACCGACCTGGATATTCGGTCTCTCACAGTTAAGCCAGCGCTTATCGTATTGATCTTTTAGCGAGATAGCTTTGGTACTGCCGTTTCTATCTAAAGGTTTATGGTGTTGTGCAGAGAAAACCTTGATGATATTGCCAAGCGCATAGACGGCATAAGGAATAAACACCGAAGTGTGCAAAGCGTTGACAATACGGCTAGCAACAAAGGTTTTACCAGTACCAGCATGCCCATATAACAAAAGGGCTCGCCCTGAGTTTATTGCCGGCCCTAGGACGGAAATCATTTTATCTATGCCATAGACATCACTTAACGCCGCCTCGACATGTGGACGAGTCACGAGCTCAGCCCTAAGGTCTTGCTGCTTGACCACCTCACTATATTGCTCAAGAGAAACTGGGGCTGGACCTAAATAAGCATCACGCTTGAAAGCTAAATCGGCTTCTTCTAGCCCTTTCTCTGAGAGAGAATAACGAACATGACTATGTGATGCAGATGAGAGAGAAAGATCTGAGGTAGGTTGAAAAACCTCAATTAGAGATTTTTTCCTCAATACCGCCAAAGCACTTTCCACAATATGAGTCACAACACATATATGGTTGGAAAGTTCTAAAACGTCCGATTTAGGGTATGCAGACAAATGCTTAAGTACGAGATTTTCAATCACGACTTCAGGAATTCCCAACGTATCAAGTGATGTTGGGACAACAGGAGCTGATATTTGCGGTTTTAATGTTGTTGAAGCCGTATGCCCTATAATATCCATTATATTATTCCTCTCCACAAAGCTTACCAACAACAGCTTTAATTAAAATAGCTATACATCGCTAATCCTATGACAACAGAGGGGGCAAAAGGCATTGTCACTTTATTTAAGTATCGATTATGAAAATTAGTACGCTCATCTTTGACTGGTGAAACACCACTCAATAAAATAAGTTTATTTTGGAAATAACCTTTAATGCTGACACTACTTGAGTTAGCGTAGTTATACAGTAAATAAAAGGATCCGATCATCCCAGAAGCAAGTAAGATAAAGTACGATGCATCAAGTATTTGTCCCCACCCAAGATACATTCCAACAACGCCCAATAACTTCACATCACCTGCAGACATTGCTCTCATAAAATACAAAAGCAAACCAAACCCAAAAAGTACTGCAAACCCTGCTAATGAAGACAAGAAAAAGCCCAACGTATAATTGCTATCAAACATTGACAAAAAATAAACAAACAAAAGAAGTATCAATATTTTATTAGGTATACGATGCTTCTCAACATCGTATACCGAAACTGCAATTAGCAGCGCCCAAAAAGCAGAAGGCTCATTAATCATATTTTCTATTTATACACTCGATATAATACTCTGGAACTTACTAAGTAAGGCTGTTGCCATTCCAGAAAAAATAAATCCAACAGCAAGAACAAGTGAAGCAGCACCAATCACGTATTCGACCGTAGTAAGCCCTTTTTGCTGTCTTGCTCTTTTCTTATCCATGATCGTATCAACCACCACTCGTACCACCACTCGTAGTGTTACCAACGTTAGCAACAATAGCGTTTAATTTATTTGCCAGAGTATTACCTAGGCCAGAAAATACAGTTGTTAAGCCTAAAACCAATAATGCTGCACCGATTACATACTCGATTACAGTCAACCCTTCTTCATCTTTCATGAATTCTTTGCAATTATTCAAAAACTTACCCATGACAACCTCTCCTTGATTTTCATAACAGGCTTCGTTTACCTGTAAAGTAAATCTAGAGGTGAGTCACACATTCGGTTAGGATTTTTTTGCCATTTACTTGCACTTTTTTGTTGTACTTCTAATCTCTGTAATAACTCCCTTATTTCTAAATTTTCACATCTGGCCCTTTATATATGATACAGGTTTAGTAGAAATGAAATTAATAACACCACTGCTATCAGATATAGATAGCGAGTTTAATTCAATTATTATAAATAAAATTAGTCGCTACTTCCCTGTGGAAAATTTTCAACAAGATATATCAGTTATCAGTAACTTAGATGTAAGAATTGTATTTTTCATTTTAAATAGAGAAAGTGAAATTCAATTACTTACCATGGCATTATCTATTTGTAAAAACCTAAACAAGCGGATAGTTTTAATTTCTCCATTTGAGATACCTAATATCATTCGAAATCATAAGAATATATTTTTCATTATAGAAACGAGTAACAATCATCTGACCAGTGCCTTCGAAGAATTAAAGAGTAAAACACAGCATATCTTTGAAGCACACTTCGACCTCGATAGAGACATGAATAGCAACAACCAGGAGCCGACCAAGCAGTTTACTTCTGAAGTTGTTAATTTTGTTATGGATAACATTAACAAGGAAATAAGAGAAACGGACATAGCTGAAAAATGTCACTGTTCAGCAACCTATTTTTCTAAAAAGTTTCATCTACACTTTGGAGTAAGCTTTAGAGACTTTGTGTGCGATAAACGAATACTGTTAGCCAAAAAGTTGATTGAGGCGGATACCGAATCAAAAATAGCTGTAATTTCTTATCAATGTGGCTACAAGGATGTGTCGTATTTTTCAAGAATTTTTAAGAAAAGGACGGGCGTAACCCCTGCAAGCTACAGACGTGCCTGCACAGATAACAGAAAACGCTAATTTTACTCCCTAAAAGAAAAAATCATGGTACATTTAACATGATTTTAACAAAAATAACCAAAAATAACTTAGCGAAAAACATGGAGTTAGACAATGATTCAGCCTAACGAGTTTAGCCAAGAACAAGCAACAGCTCTCCCTACACCCAATGACATGATTTTAAAATGGGCAGAAGATCGCCCAGATGAAGTCTATTTGAAACAGATTATTAACCGTCAATTTGTCGAATTTACTTATAAAGAAGTAGCCGACAAAGCACTGAAACTGGCGTCAGCATTAGAAGGACTCGGAGCCCAACCTGGCGATCGAGTCGCTCTCGTATCGAAAAACTGTGCAGAGTGGTTCATCTGCGATCTTGCCATGATGTTAGGAGATTTTGTCAGCGTCCCAATCTTTCCAACAGCAGGTGCAGATACCATTCAGTACTGTATTGAACACAGTGAATGTAAAATTGTGATTGCGGGTAAGCTTGACGATCCTAAAGCCACTCAAAAAGTACTTGATGACAACCCGAGCTTGGTGAGTATTTCACTGCCATACGACAGCGCAGCGAAGTGCCAACACACTTTCGAGCAGCTCATTGAGACACATGAACCATCAACCAAACGCCCTCAGCATCACGACGATAAGCTGATGTCACTTGTTTATACATCGGGTACATCAGGGTTACCAAAAGGCGCAATGCTCACCTACGGCGCGTTTACTTGGTCTGTTCAAAGGTTGATTGACCATATTGGGATCCAACCTGGCGATCGCCTGTTTTCTTACCTACCGCTTGCTCATATTACAGAACGCGTTTACATCTTTGGTTCTTCAGTAATGGGGGGCGTGGTTACGGCTTTCCCTGAATCTTTAGACACCTTTATTGATGATGTGAAAATGCATCGCCCTACGCTGTTTATTTCAGTTCCTCGCTTATGGACTCTGTTCCAGCAGCGAATCCAAGACAAATTGCCACAGAAGAAACTGAACTTCTTACTGAAGATTCCGTTTATCAACAACATCATTAAGAAGAAACTTGCTGATGGCTTAGGGTTAGACCAAGCTCGCGTTCTTGGATGTGGTTCTGCACCTGTATCACCCGCTCTACTCGCATGGTATGAGAGTGTTGGCCTGCACATTACCGAGGCATGGGGCATGACAGAGTCTTTCGCCTACAGCACGCTCAACTACCCATTCAGAGCCGATAAAATTGGTACGGTTGGTAATGCAGGTCCAGGGATCGAACTCAAAATAGCTGAAGATGAAGAGATTCTAGTTCGAGGCAAAGGCTTATTCTCTGGTTACTACAAGAATGATATTGCAACCCAAGAGTCTTTTAACTCGGATGGTTGGCTTCATACCGGTGATATCGGTGATATCGATAGTGAAGGTTACCTAACGATTCGTGGGCGTAAGAAAGATACCTTTAAAACCGCTAAAGGTAAGTTTGTTGCCCCTGTACCAATCGAAAACAAACTGTTTGAGTACAGCCGCGTAGAAATGATGTGTTTGATAGGTCTTGGCCTACCTGGTCCAATCCTACTTGTGGTACCGCATGACTTCCCTAATTTCGATCGAGCTCGCTATGAGAAAACGACAAAGCGCGTTATCGAGAAAATGAACGAGCAGCTTGGTTCACACGAGAAGATCAAAGGTGTATTGATGATTAAGGAACCATGGAGCATTGAGAATGGCGTGTTAACCCCGACTCTCAAAATCAAGCGACATATCCTTGAGCAGAAATACCATGAAGTTGGTCATAACTGGCCGAAAGATAAATTGGTGGTTTGGGAAGAATAATTAAAATCGAGAGGGAGCCATTATGGCTCCTTTTTTGTAAGCTCACATTATAAGTACTTAGTATAATCCGCAGCATCACTACTCTCGCAATCTAAACCGACATCCTTTTTCATTCGATGACTTAACGATTTAGAGCAAACAACTTGTCTAGATTTAGCCCCCTTCCTCACCTTAGTATTATCATTGATTTTAAGTACCTGAGTAACAAATATTCCGACCCAACAGGTTATTGCTTTCATGTTCTCTCTCTTGTATTCCCTTTGTATTTATCGCTATTATGAAAACAACCTGTTCGATAATCGAACAACCATTATTAACAAGAACTATAAGCTGAGATTATGGACAATAGACTGCGTCACCTTTCAGGTCTCCGTTACTTTGAAGTTGCGGCTCGCTTGAGCAACTACAGCAAAGCTGCTGAAGAGCTGTTCGTCACTCAAGCAGCCGTCAGCCAGAAGATTCGACAGTTAGAAGAACAGGTTGGATGTAAGCTCTTTATTCGTAAGGGGCGTGCAATGACTTTGACGCATGAAGGGCACACACTTTTTAGACATGTCTCTGATGGATTTCAAGATATTCTGCTGGGGTTAAACAAGATCCAATCAGAACCTATTCAAGGGCTACTTGTTGTTAGAAGTCCCCCCTCTTTTGCTTCTCGTTGGTTACTGCCTAGGCTGTGGAAGTTCTCGGTAAAGCACCCAGAGATCCCAATTAAGATACTAACAGGGTGTGATACACCAAATTTAAAACATGGCGAAATTGATGTGGCTATTCGACAAGGTGAAGATCTATGCGTTGAAGAAGGCTTGACTCTAGAGATGCTAATCAACGAACCGGTTTACCCTTTTTGTTCCCCTAAACTCGCAAACTCTTTGAACTTCACATCACCTGAACAACTCCTCAAATGTTGGCTGATTCAGTTTGATAGCGGTTGTTTCCCGTGGGATGAATGGTTTAGGCAAGCAAACATATCGACTCAAAGCAGCACCATTCAGTGGATGGAAGTCGGTACCTTTGATATGGGGCTAACCACGGTCATGGCGGGACATGGGGTTTGCTTGGCAACAGACAGCTTAGCTGGTGACTTCATCGAACGCGGCTTACTAGTGAAGCCCTTTGATATAGGCATGACACCTGGGGTTCAAGTCAACCTATGCTTTGATCCTAACTCCCCGAGAGAAGAGCGTATTACCGCGTTCACCAATTGGTTGCACGAAGAAGTAAACGAGCTATTGGAGAGTTAAATCTCATCTCCCACTTCTTTATATAAACTATAAACTTAACTCAACATAGAACGGTAACGTAAACCTGCCGACACCGACAAAACTATGTTGAGTTAAAGCAACGTCGAGTTAAAAGCTACGTTGCCTTGAATCACTCCCAAAATGACTTCTTCAGTTCTTTCTTGACTTGTTCCGACGTAATCCCGATATCTCTAAGTAAATAATCGGGTAGCTCAGACAGTTGCTTTCTGGTTCTACGATTTTGAAAGTACAGGCTTAATTTAGAATAGAATTTCTTAATTGATAATGATGACAAAAATGAATGGTTGGTATTTGCTGTTGCTGTGATCGTATTCATAGCCTTTCTCCTGTTGATCTTTTGCTTTGTTGTGGTCAATAATCAACCAGCAGAGCAACGTCGACAAACGATAGATACTGGCATTCAGTTAAGGAAAACTAATGTGAGAGAGCGTACCCCACCATTCCAAGGGATCTACTATTTTTATACGGCAGCTGAAACAGGCAGTTTTAAGCTGGCAGCAGAAAAGCTATTTGTCACAGCCGCAGCAGTCAGCCAACAAATTCGCCAACTTGAAGAGTGGTTAGGCGCAGATCTGTTTCTTCGCCAACACCGAAAAATAGTATTAACTCATGAAGGCGAAGTACTGTACCTACAAGCGAAGAAAGGCTTTGCCCATATTCAAGATGGGGTCAGACAAATAAACCAGGACCCTAATCCCACTCAGCTGTCGATCTCGACCGTTCCATCTTTTGCCCAGCATTGGTTGGTGCCAAGGATTGGGGATTTCAGAGAGAGACACCCAGATCTTTCTATGTTGATTGAACCGACCAATAAGCTGATCACCTTTGAGGATTCGAGTATCGATATCTGTATACGCTATGGGCACGGTAACTACCCAAATCTAGAGTCGCGCTGGCTAATGGATGAAGTGTTATATCCTGTTTGTCATCCGCTCTATCAGGAGAAGTATGGAATATACAGTGTCGAGGACCTGCACAAAGCCGAGCTAATTGAAGACCGATGGCCAGACATGGATTGGTCAATATGGCTTAATGAAGTAGGCGTTGAAGGCGGTCACACCACGTTGCAGTTTGATGGCTCTCACTTTGTACTAGAAGGGGCACTCTCTGTTCAAGGAGTCGCTTTAGTCAAACACAGCTTGGTGTATCGATACCTGCAAGAAGGGAAGCTAGTTAGAATTGGTCATACAGCGCTAAGACCAAAATACAACTATTTCTTATGTGCGCCACCGGGATACTTTCATCGCGATAAGATTCAACGCTTCTCCAAATGGATAGAAACGCAGGTCTGTGAGTTTGGTAACAAAGGAAGGGAAATGCTCAATATCGTCGATACCGACTTCTCATTGAAATGGTCGGGAAACTCTGATGGCTAAGCTGATATACTGAGAGCAAATAAATGACGGGTAAATCTCATGACACAAGCAAATAACCCACTTCACGGTATCACGCTTCAAAAGCTGCTAACTGAATTGGTTGAACATTACGGTTGGGAAGAGTTGAGTTACATGGTTAATATCAACTGCTTTAAAAAAGACCCAAGCATTAAATCGAGCTTAAAGTTTTTGCGTAAAACAGATTGGGCACGTACCAAGGTAGAGCAAATCTACATCCAACTAAAAACTAGCTAGTCCCTACCTTTAACAAACGCACCATTTACGGTACTAAAGTATGAACCCATTGGTGCGCATTCCATTCAATTTTATTATTTTCCTTTGAAAATCAATAATTAAAACAAATAGCACATCCATTCCATTGAATAATGCTCAATCAATACTAATATTATTGAACCAGAGACAGTGGGATAACTCCCCATTAACCTAGCGATTAATAAAGATTTTGTGTATGAGTAAATAGAGAGGTCAATCATGGAAGTTGATTCTGAACTCGCGTTAGACATTCATGTCCTTACCCGCAATAATTCATACTATAGGGTGATAAAAGACCTACTTTCGGTATCTATTCCTAGCGCGCAAATCACTCATTCCCAATGCTTTGTGCAAGTACCGAAACTCGAACCTGAAACGGTTGTTTTATTTGATATTCAAACAATGCCATGCCCCAAAAGATACGGATTTATCCTACATGAACGAAACGAATTTTGGTTAGCAGTCAATGTGAATGACAATACCTCTACAGTATGGCTAGAGAAAGGCTTTTCAGGGCAAGTCGGTCAGCACTTTGAGTTTATATCGAAAGCAATTTTATCTGTTTATCAAGAAGATATATGGTTCCCAAGGTCAGTGTTAAATAAGCTGGTTTCTTCCTATCAAAGCAATGAGCCTAATTATGAATCAGCTTGCGAAAATATAATCAATTACAAAGAGTTAACTAAAAAGGAAAGGGATACCTGCACATTGATGCTAAAGGGGCTTTCAAACTCTCAGATTGCATCTCAGCAGCACGTCAGTATCAATACAGTGAAAACTCACTCATCAAACTTACTTCGTAAATTAAACTTACGATCGAGATATGAACTTCTTGCTCAAGTAAAAAGCGCTAACTAGGTAGCAACAAGGTTAAATCAAAAGAAAAATGAATTATGACAAAACTCATTCTAAACTCACCCTATGCAAACGATATTTTTCACTCCATGTGATGAGGTTTGACTAACCGTTCCCTCGTAGTCTTTAGAGGCGATGCACAGATATGCATCTTAACTAACGAGGGATTGAGTTATGAAAAAGTTACTTCTTGCTACTGCTGTAGCAGCCGCTTCACTTTCTTTTGGCGCTTCTGCGGTTCAATTTAATAATGCTGTGGACTTTACGACACTGAGTAACACGGACCAAAAAACGATTCGAATTGAAGGCCGAGTTCCAAAACGCTGTCTACTGCGAATAGGTAAGAAAGATGTGAAGAATAACGTTCTACGCAAAGCGAACAAAGTGCACGAGGATTCATGGTCCAATGGCTTCAACAATAAGGAAGTTTTGGTAGGTAACTTGCGTGCATGGTGTAACTACGGAACTGATTTGGAGTTTTCAGTAACAGCTTACCAGCTAAACGGCGTAACCAAGCACAATATGAGTGAAAAAATTAACTACGCAGTGAAAATTGGTTCAGATACGGTGGCGAACACCGAAAACGACCATGGCATGGAGGTAACGGCGTCGCCAATTCCATCATTGGGCGAACACTTGGTGAACAAAATCAACAAGCATCCAATTTATGTACAACCTGAAGATTCAGGCTTTGCACGAGCAGGTAAATATAAAGGTAAAATCAAAGTGAGTCTTGCTGCAGCAGGTCCAGCAAGCTAATAACCGAATGACGCTTTATGGATAATGTCTTTTAGGCAAGAAACTTGGCTCGGTTCTCGAGCCAAGTTTATTTTATGGAGAAATATCAATGACTAGGATTATAACTCTTCTATTTTCTTTATTGTTCAGCTCAGCCCTTTTCGCGTACGAAGTCAGCCCAATCTATCTAGAACTTGATGATGTTGGTCGAAATGCACAAGGCTTGTATAAAGTGACTAATGTGGAAGAAGAACCAATCCTCTTAGAAGTAAATGTCTATCAAACTGATTTTTCTACTGGCGAAGAAATTTTAACACCATCGGAAGATGAGTTTCTCGTCCTTCCACCTCAAGCTAAAATTGACGGGCAAAAATCTCAGACTTTCCGCGTACGTTACATGCCAACAGGACCTATAAAACAAACCGTCACCTACCGTATCGTCTTTTCGCAAATTGAACTAGAAAATCAAATTGAGGAAGATGACGACAGTTCTATTTCCATGTTATTAGAGTTTGCGACTTTGGTTTTTGTCTCTCCCACATCCAGTAAATCAATTCCAACTACTACACTCCAAAATCGCCAGGTTGCTATCCGTAACGATGGCAAACGAGTACTGAACATGAATGGTATGGAGTTCAGCTTCTCTGGTGACAAAGCAAACAAAACGGTCGATTGGGAAGTATTAAGTAAAAAGACAAGCGCTTACTTAATGCCAGGAACAACCGTCAAGTACACCTTACCAAGTGAATTAGGGCAGCCAGAGAAAGTTTCTGTTAAAACAATAGACTAGTGAGGTTTTCATGAAAAATCTCATTTTATGTCTCACTCTCATTACTGTTATACAAACCGCGCTCGCGCAAAGTTGGTTGTTCCCATTCCCAGTAACTTGGGGGGAAAACACTATCGGCGAAGTAAATGCGTATTCTGATGGTATGACTGTTGGATCCATTAACGTAGAACAGCTTGTGCAGGCAACTGAAAAGCTGATCAACCCTGAGACATTGGTGGCGCTACGAAATTTCTCCGAAGAGTACATTACGATAGAACAACTGAACCATATGGGTATCAGTGCAACCTTCAATTCCTCCGATCAAAATATTAACCTAGTTATTGATGAAACCGCTGCTGCTGAGTTTTTGCTTTCGTTTGGTAGCAAATATGAACCCGCCCAATACTCAGAAAGCGCTTTTTGGACAATGCAAAATACATTAAATGCCAGTACTGACTACTCCTTGTTTAACGACTCTAATACAGAGGACACCCAAACGTGGCTTGGTGAATGGTTATTAAAAACCAATATTGGCGGCGTTCGAGGCGCTAATATTGACATTTCCGGTTTTGTTACTGGTGGTAACGATATCAACTCTGACGTCTATCGTGGCGAAGCTCGTCTTTTCTTCGATGAACCGACAACCCCTTTTCGACTTACCTTTGGCGATGTAACCCAAGCAAGTGCCGGACACCTTCCTAGTACACCTCTCGGTGGACTTGCTTTTGAACGTTTGTACCAAGACTTACAACCTACCCGGAATATCCAAAATGGCGGAACTCAACCACTGGTACTGAATGAGAGTGCTGATATAGAAGTCTATATTAACGACGTTTTTCTCACTGAAATTCGCTTACCTCCAGGTCGATATACACTAGACGACTTGCCTCTCGTTTCTGGTACCAATGATGTTCGGTTGGATATTAGTTATCAATCAGGTCGAACCGATACCATCGTTTATAGCCAGTTCTTTAACTCGCGTTTGTTACGCGAAGGTATTTCAGATTTTGGATTCTACTCTGGTTTAACGTCGACGATTGAAGATAACAACTTTAAGTATGACGACGAGCAATGGGTAACTTCTGGTTATTATGACTATGGTATTAGCGATACCTTAACAGCCGGTGCAAACGCTTTGTATCACCCTGAAGGACAGCAACTAGGCGTGATTGCAACAATAGGTTCTGATTGGGGGAATTTAGGCGTTAGAGCTTCAGCACAAAACAACAAGCCCAATAACGATACAGGTAGCATCTACAGCTTAGATTATTCCCATCAACTATGGGGAACAGACAGTTATGGCTCCCCAAACTTTCGCCTTGGTAGTGAATACCAGGATAATTATTTTGCACTACCCTGGCAGATTGCAGATGCGAGTACTGGACTTCGTGTCTTTTCAAACTACGTTTTCAGTATTACGGATAACCTTAGTTTAATCCTGAGCGGTGACTATCGTGATTTTGAAGAGGCTGAAGTGCAATGGCAGGCTTCTACTGAAGTTGCTTGGCAATTTTATAATATATCACTCTCTGCTGGTATAGAGAAAGAAGATAACCCAAATGAAAACATTGACGAAACCCGTTTTACTTTTTCAGCAGATTGGGACTGGAACTCTGACAATGGAGAATACAATGCAAATATATCCTACTCCAACGAACCAGATACCTATCGAGCTCAATTTCAACGCCCATCAGAGGACTATACGGGCAGTTATGGCTATGCGATGACTGCTGAAGGCGAGAGCGACTCTCAAACTTACTCTTTCGAGGGTAATTATGTGGCAAACCGTTTTATCACAGATGCTAAGGTTTCTCACCTAGCATTTGATAACTCAGCAAACTACCAAACCGCTTCTTTACGAGCAAGTACAGCGCTTACCCTGGCTGACGGTAACTTAGCTTGGTCACGTCCCATCAATGGTCCAGTGGCAATTATTGCCGTTCATAACTCGTTAGATGCTGATGTAGAAATTAATGCGGTTGCAGATGATCCTGCAGAAGCAATATCTACCTATACTATTAGTAATGCCGTTCAGTTGTCTGGAGGGCACCAATTGTCCAGTATCTACATTGATGTGCCAGACGCACCGATAGGTTATGACTTTGGCGACCACGAGTACAGCATTACGCCAGGATCACAAACAGGCCATCTAATAAAAATCGGATCGGCAGCATCGAAAACCATCATTGGTAAAATTGAGATCGGACAAGAAAAACCATTAAAGCTCTTCCAAGGTCAGTTGGTTGGACAACAGAAAACGTATGAATTTTTCACTAATCGATCAGGCAGGTTCGTTGTGGAAGGCGTTGCACCGGGCAACTACACCATCGTCATAGATGGCTTTAGCCCAACAAAATTGAACGTCCCAGAAATCAATGACAACCTGATTTATCTACCAACTTTACTTATTAAAGAGGGATAAACCATGAAACACTTTCTAAAGATCTCAGTGTTCGGTTTAGCCATGTTATCTCAACCAATTTGGGCCGCCGAATGCAATGGCAAGTGGATGCTAAACATCGACAGAAGCAATGTTGAATTTAAGCGAGATTTAGGCGCTTATATTCCTGTTTATTTAGAGTTGTCACGTGATATTCAGAACTGTCGATTCCCAATGGCCATAGTATCGGTCAACAATAAACAATCTAGCTACTTAAGTTCAATTGGAACGAATTTGCCCCTTACTATTCTGGACAAGAACTTCCGTCAATTGAGTCACTTTCCTAGCAAAGGTTTTCAACTACCTCTGGATAATAGCCAAAGGACGAAGTTTTGGATAAAGGTACCAGAAGCTAAAGTAGCAGCATCTGGTAACTATAACGGACTTCTTGAAGCCTCTATTTCCTTAGATAGAAAGCAAGAGACCAAAAATGCCAAAGTTAAACTCAAAGTCCCAGCGTTTGTAGCTTTCAACTCAGTGCCAAATGCGCCACACGTTCAACGTTCAGGGAGCTCAGGTTATCGCTTCCAACTTGGTGATCTTGAATCTAACCGCACCTACCGTTCTGATTTTGATCTTCTTTCAAACTCGAATGTAAGGTTAGTTGTAAAGCAAAAATATGGAGAGTTAAAGCAGAAGTCGGAACCCAATATCTCGATCCCATATACGTTGCGATTTAATAATGCTTTGGTAAACCGGAAGTCAGTTTATACCTTCTCAAACAATGATGAAACCAAGCGTTGGGGGCTCCCCCTTGAAGTAATGCTAGGTAACATAGACTTTGCGAGAGCTGGTAAATATCAAGATACGATAACGGTTGAAGTTAAAGCTATGCCATAGATACACGTGATGAAGAAACCTACGGTTTAGTCAGTGGACAGCTAAAAATATTAACGAACACCGTATATGGCTCTACCACTATCCTATGAAAAGAAATTAATGCATCACTGTAACTTTAAGTTTTTGGATATAAGCACTTAAGATAAGAGAGCAGAATTAGTTTTGTTGAAAATAAAAAGCCCCGCAAGCTTTCACTTGCGGGGCTTTTTTAGCTAATTGAGAAAAGGGCTAATTACTTACCAGCTTCTTTTTCTGCTTTAACTTTTGCAATCACTTCGTCAGCAACGTTAGTTGGACATGGTGCGTATTGTGCGAATTCCATAGAGAATTGGCCACGACCAGAAGTGATAGTACGTAGGTGACCGATGTAGCCGAACATCTCAGAAAGAGGTACGTCAGCTTTAATACGAACACCAGTTACGCCAGCTTGTTGATCTTTGATCATGCCACGACGACGGTTAAGGTCACCGATAACATCACCAACGTGATCGTCTGGAGTGAACACGTCAACGTTCATGATTGGCTCAAGAAGTTGCGCGCCAGCTTTAGGCATAGATTGACGGAATGCGCCTTTCGCTGCGATTTCAAATGCGATAGCAGATGAATCGACTGCGTGGAAACCACCATCGAAAAGTTCAACTTCAACGTCTAGAGTTGGGAAGCCAGCTAGTACGCCGTTTTCCATCATAGATGCGAAGCCTTTCTCAACTGCAGGCCAGAATTCTTTAGGAACGTTACCGCCCACAACTACAGAGTTGAACTTGAAGCCAGAACCTGCTTCGCCTGGTTTGATACGGTAATCGATCTTACCGAATTGACCAGAACCACCAGATTGCTTCTTGTGCGTGTAGCTATCTTCAATTGCTTGAGTGATAGTTTCACGGTAAGCAACTTGAGGAGCACCTACAGTTAGGTCAACGCCGTATGTACGCTTAAGGATATCTACCTTGATGTCTAGGTGAAGTTCACCCATACCTTTCAGGATAGTTTCGCCAGTCTCTTCGTCAGTCTCAACTTGGAAAGATGGATCTTCTGCAACCATTTTACCGATAGCGATACCCATTTTCTCAGAACCGCCTTTATCTTTTGGAGATACAGCGATTGAGATTACTGGAGTTGGGAATACCATTGGCTCAAGCGTTACTTGGTGCTTAGGATCACATAGAGTGTGACCAGTTTGCACGTTCTTCATACCAACGATCGCAATGATGTCACCAGCTTGTGCGCTAGTTAGTTCGTTACGGTCATCAGCTTGCATCTCAACCATACGGCCAACACGTTCAGTCTTGCCAGTGAATGAGTTAAGAATCGTGTCACCTTTGTTCAGTTTACCAGAGTAAATACGAACGAAAGTTAGAGCACCGAAACGGTCATCCATGATTTTGAATGCAAGCGCTTTGAAAGTCTCATCTGTAGAAACGATAGCGTGTTCGCCAGTTTCTTCACCGTTCTCATCCATTAGAGGCTGAGGGTCAACTTCAGTTGGTGCTGGTAGGTAATCTACTACAGCATCAAGGATAAGTTGCATACCTTTGTTCTTGAACGCAGAACCACAGAACGTTGGGAAGAATGCGATATCACGAGTACCTTTACGGATACAACGCTTAACGTCTTCAATAGAAGGCTCTTCACCTTCCATGTAAGCTTCCATTAGGTCATCGTCTTGCTCTACAGCAGTTTCGATTAGCTCTTCACGGTATTGCTCAACGTCATCAACCATGTCCGCTGGAACATCTTTGATTTCGTAGTTTTCAGGAAGACCAGTGTCATCCCAAACGTATGCTTTACGGCTTAGTAGGTCTACAACACCAACGAACTCGTCTTCACGGCCGATTGGTAGAACCATTACTAGAGGAGTTGCACCTAGAACGTTTTTAACTTGGTCAACAACGTTGTAGAAGTCTGCACCCATACGGTCTAGTTTGTTAACGAAGATCAGGCGAGATACTTCTGATTCGTTAGCGTAGCGCCAGTTAGTTTCTGATTGAGGTTCAACACCACCAGAACCACAGAATACACCGATACCGCCATCAAGAACTTTAAGAGAACGGTATACTTCAACTGTGAAGTCAACGTGTCCAGGAGTATCGATAACGTTTAGACGGTGATCGTTCCAAAAACAGCTTACAGCTGCTGATTGGATAGTAATACCGCGCTCAGCTTCCTGTTCCATGAAGTCAGTCGTTGATTCGCCATCATGTACTTCACCAGTCTTGTGGATTTGACCAGTTAGCTTAAGGATACGCTCAGTGGTAGTTGTTTTACCCGCATCAACGTGCGCGAAAATACCAATGTTTCTGTATTTCGATAAATCTGCCATTGTCTTACTCTGTTAATAGGATATAAAATGCGCGCAGAGTATATCACAATCTGTGAAGACTGATAGCTTTGCATGCATTTGGGACTAAAAAACTTTGCCTTTTTCTAACATATAGAAAAAGGCAATCTGTAGAAACAATCTAAATGATTGTTTAGTTTAGTGCTAATCTAAAGCGCAATTGGCGTTTTAAGTTAGACTGAATTTCTGCTGTATAGAGTAGCTGAAGTGAGCTCAATTACAACTCATCAAAAGCATTAATTGCTTCTGATAATTTTTTCACGCCGTGGATCTGCATTCCAGGAATACCACCTTTAGGCATGTTAGCCGCCGGTACAATCGCTTTCTTGAAGCCGTGTTTAAATGCCTCATTAAGACGCTCTTGCCCACTTGGTACCGGTCGAATCTCACCCGCTAGGCCTACTTCTCCAAATACCACCACATCTTTTGGCAATGCGCGATCTCTGAAACTTGAAAGTAGAGCCATCACCAACGCAAGATCAGCACTGGTTTCGGTTACTTTAACACCACCGACGACATTCACAAACACATCTTGGTCAGCCATTTGTAAGCCGCCGTGTTTATGCAGCACCGCTAATAACAACGAAAGTCTGTTCTGCTCTAGGCCGACAGCGACGCGACGTGGGTTAGCCAGCTGTGAATAATCCACCAGCGCTTGGATCTCAACAAGCAATGGACGAGTGCCTTCCCACACAACCATCACCGAACTTCCCGAGGTTTCTTCTTCACCACGAGACAAGAAGATAGCGGATGGGTTGCTGACTTCTTTTAGCCCTTGGCCTGTCATCGCAAACACACCCAGTTCATTCACTGCACCAAAACGGTTTTTGTGGCTGCGTAGCGTTCTAAAACGGCTATCGGTTCCGCCATCTAATAAAACAGAACAGTCAATAATGTGCTCAAGTACTTTTGGCCCTGCTAAGGTGCCGTCTTTAGTTACGTGTCCAACTAAGAACACAGCAACGTTATTCTGTTTTGCGTAGCGCGTTAATGCGGTTGCCGATTCACGAACCTGTGCAACACTGCCCGGAGAAGATTGAACATCCGCAACGTGCATAACTTGGATCGAGTCGATAACCATGATCTTAGGTTGTTCTTTTTCTGCAACCTGACAAATCTTATCTACGTTGGTTTCAGAGAGCATCTTTAGGTGCTCTTTTGGTAATCCAAGTCGAGAGGCGCGCATTGCAACCTGCTGTAAGGATTCTTCACCTGTTACATAAAGAGTCGGCAGTTGAGAAGAGAGCTGACACATGGTCTGCAATAGTAATGTTGATTTACCCGCGCCTGGGTTACCACCAATCAGGATCGCAGCCCCAGGGACAACACCACCACCGAGTACGCGATCGAGTTCTTTGAAGCCACTACTAAAGCGTGGTACTTCTTGTAGATTAATTTCAGATAATGTCTGAACGCTCGATTCTGTTACTGCACCTGCATAACCAGATAATCTTTCATTGCGCGCTACTTGAGGTGAAGCGGCTAACCTAACTTCTGTAATCGTGTTCCAAGCACCACATGCGTTGCACTGCCCCTGCCAACGTGGAAAGTCAGCACCACAGTCATTACACACATAAGCTCGTTTTGCCTTAGCCATAAAACCTCAATAATTTACTCAGTTACACAATGATGTTGTCAATTTGTGACTTATTTGACCGTACGGGTGAAAATAAACGTTGCAGTCATACCACTTATACTTAAAGATCGATTTAAACTAGTCGATAACATAAATGCACCGTCCATTCTAACAAGAAAAGTATGCAGCAATCTGAAATTCTATCTGTAGCAGAACGTCTTATCCCGGCCTACCACGCCGAAGATTTCGAATTCCTTCTTTCTCAAATGACAGAAGGCGAATCTCCGTCTCTAAAACTGCTGGTTAAAATGGAACTGAATCGTATCATGGCTCCGTGTACAAAGAGCATTGATTTACGTGGGCGCATTGATAATGAATGTCGTCAGTTCACGTTAGACGGCCGTAAACACTGGCTAGATGACATCGCGTTAAACGCGTATCAACGTGGTACAAAAAAGTTTAAAGGTTACACAGAAGGCGCATGGGAGTTAGTAATGACTCCGCGAACTCAGCCTCTGAGCGTTGTTAAAACATCTTCTCAAGGTAACCTCGACATTACTAGCGCCAATAGCCCGTATGAAGCGGAAGCTATTAACCTAGGTTACGACTTAAAGCGCCAAGAGAACAGACTCAAGATTAGCTCGCAGATCGAGATCACCACATCGAAAGGGCAAAGCCTACATGGTGTAACGGTTGATATCTCCCCGTCGGGTGCAAAGTTCAAAGTACCGAGCGCCTTTCGATACAACCTCGGCGAGATCATCAGCGTTAAGTTCTCAGAGCTTATCGAAAAGTCCCAAGAAAACGATGTTAACCAAGCGGTTGAATTTCGTGTTTTGGGTATCGACGAATCTTATGAGAACAACGCGGTCAAATTTCTAAGAACCATCAAGGTAAGCGACAACAATATTGTGGCTCGCTTACTCGATGAGTCTTTAAATAGCACCAGTAAGAAAACCAGCCATGAGAATCAAGATAGGATTATTCGAACTCGTACTCGAGGAATCGAACATACCTATCTAAAGCATACTTGTAACCTACCCCTGTTTTTCAGCGGCAGCGAACTAAAGCTTGCCCTACTGACGGATAACAACCATCCATTATGGCAATATTGGCACGACGAACGAAATCAACAAGCGCTGGGTACCCTGTTCAACGAGCAACGTATGAACCTGTTGGCGAAACCAGGAGTGAAGGGAACCAGTAACGTTATCTACTCTTTTACCCATGAACACCAAAACAAGACCTTGTTCTATTCAATGATGCTGCCTGAAGCCTCTCGTGAACAAAGACAGCTGTTCTGGCACATCGGTGGCAAACGTAAAAGTTGGAAGGCGTTCAAGTTCTCGGTTTTCGAACTTTCAGACACTGAGCGACAAGCATTAGCTAAACACTCGGATACGCTGGCTCAAAGCTCAGCTCAACTGACGCATTGCGGAATCTTGCAAGAGATTGGCGATCACGAAAGTGCGGCGGACTATCTTCTGAGTGAAAAGCCACGCATTCCAAGCAGTGAATTGAACCGCTTCCGTCACCCGCGTACTGTCGTCGGCAATATTCAAAGCATCTACTTTGACTCTCAGACTCGTCGTAAAGAGCCGAGATACCAATTTAAGTCACCGTTGCAACTTACATCACAAGATGGCGCAGCGGCGAACGGACACACCTTAGATATTTCGAAGCGTGGACTGAGCATTAGCCTTGAACACCCAATGGTACTCAAGATTAATGATCCGGTATTAGTGAACTTCAATGAACTGCAGCTCTATGACAAGAACCTGCCACTGAGCACAGTGCCTTACCACGTAATTCGAGTGAGTCCGAATGGTCGCAACGTGCAGTTGGTTATTGCCGAGAACGCCAAGACAATGCGTACCATCGCTTTCCTTAATGGGCTTATCGATCAAAACCAAAGTAAGCTGATTAAGAAGCAAGAGATACTGCCAACACATTCGCTACTCGAATCACTGCACAACATTTTGTTGAGCAAGATGGTCAGTAACCCAATATTCATTGATAAGCCAAGTTCAACGCTGCGCTGTAAGATCATTGGTGTGAATTTCCCACTGAATAAGCATCTAACGTTACTTGCTAAACTTGGTCACAACCAAAAGTTCTCACTCGAGCCAATCTTCAAGGGTCACACCAACTCACTGTTGGCTGAGCCACTAAAAAGAATTGAAGGTGCGGAGCCTAAGCATCATGACGTGTACATTGCTGCAGTGAAGTTTGGCGACAAAATCCAGTCGGTACACACCAAGTTGGTCAAAGACTTCGCCTCAGCAAAGGAACGCATCTTATTCATCAAGAAAGCGCAGCACTTAGGTGATGTGTATGTATTGCGAGTCACCACGGCACCTATCTTTAATCCGCTAACGAGTTTATTCCAGTCGGATTTAGAAGAGCTTTCACGCATCAGTATGCATCAAGCTAAGAAGCTAGAGAATGAGGTGACGGCGTTTATCGGTTATGGCGAGATAGAGGACATTACCGATGAAGTGCTGATTCGATTGGAGCTAACACGCTAGCCTCGAGTGGCGTATTAACTTAAGCATGAAAATTGAAAAAGCAGGCTGATAGCCTGCTTTTTTGTGTCTGAGCCACTATTGCTAAATAAGATACATAGCCAATAGCACTTAGGTAGAGCCCCTAAGGTTTCGCTTGCCAGCTGATCTTCTGTTGCTTAGCCAATACACCCGACAAGATACACAGCACACCGCCTAAACCTGCGTAACGAACAGCAGTTTGAGCTTGCTGCTCTACTTTTGGTTTTGCGTGGTAGGCAATGCCTAAACCTGCAGAGCCCATCATCACCAAGTCATTGGCACCATCACCAACGGCAACGGTATTATGTAGTTCCAATTCGTACTCTTCAGCCAACTCTACCAAGATATCCGCTTTGGTCTGCGCCGAAACAACATCGCCTAAGACTTCACCCGTCAACTTACCGTTGACGATCTCAAGCGTGTTTGATTGAGCATGGTCTAGATCAAGGGTATCTTTCAGGTAGTCAGAGAAGTAAGTAAAACCGCCTGATGCAATCGCCGTTTTCCAGCCAAGCTTATTTAGAGTATTCACCAGCCCGACCAAGTCTGGCATGAATGGCAATGACTGACGCACTTGCTCTAATATCGATTCATCCGCACCTTTCAGTGCTCCTACTCGCTGGCGTAGGCTCTGTTCAAAGTCGAGCTCGCCTTGCATTGCTCGTTCTGTGATTTCAGAGACTAACTCTCCCACTCCAGCTAGCTTGGCAATCTCATCGATGCATTCAATTTGAATCGCTGTGGAATCCATATCCATCACGATCAAACCTGGCTTAGATAAGTCTGGGACCTCGCTAAGGCAAGCATAATCAAGCTTTAGCGCTTGGAGGATTTCTTCGTGTGCTGGCGTTAGATTGCCTGACATCAAAGCCACTTCATAATGCCCAACCTTCCACGTATCGAGGATGGTGTTGTAAGTGCCAGTGAAAAAGTCGATGTCATCGAAAGATTGTGGAGATAGGTACTCACCAAACACAATCCAATTGGCCTTGGATTTAGCGAGTTGAGAAGCGAAACGAGTCTCGGGGAGTCGAGTTAATAATGTCGTATGCCTTTTTATCGGCAGATATTTCTGATCGTCCATGTGTATGATTCCTAATTAACTATGCTAAACGTTAACCTATTGCAATTTGAAAACGCAAGTCTCAATATGTCTTAATCATAACATTTGTTTATTTCAGGCTTCGTTAAACATGAATGAATCATTGTTCTCAATACGTAACGCTTTACGAATGCTAGCCCTCATTTTGTTGGCTACCATGTTCGTTGTAACGATTAAAAATACGGTCGTGATCAGTAAAGGTAACGAGAAGATCCAAGCAAAACAATTGGAAACTCTTACCAAGCTGCTTATCTCTCAGGCATCACTTTCAGCCAGCAAGATGATCACGCAACAAGACCAAGAGCGATTGCTTGATCTGACTAACCAGCTATCTCAAGACCGACTGGTGTTCGATACCACCATCTATGATGCAGAGGGTATTCGACTGGCTTCGAGCGAAAAAGCCCTCTCGGTACGTGAGGTTCTTGGCTTAGATACACCACTTTCAACAGCAAGTATCGGCAGACAACAGTTAGTTGAACCTATTTATTCTCCAGAGAAAACGATCATCGGCTTTATTCGAGTGACTTTTGAAACCGGTAAGATGACGGCGATTTCTGATCACCACTACCGCAAAAGTGATCGCTACATGATCGGTATGGTGTTGATGGGGTTTGTGAGTGGCGTGTTGTTCATCATGCTGATTCGCAGAAGACCAACTAAGTCTGGTGAGAACTTACTATTGAAAAATGTAAGCTCATAAACACACTAGGCTGACAATAAATACTAGACTCAGAATAAGTACAGCAATCCAATAAAAAGCCCCGACGCTCAGGCAGCAACGGGGCTTTTTGTTATCTGTTAACTTATCAAGCTAAGACAAATCAAGATTATTCTTGGTCACCAAGCAACACTGAGTCTAGTGCGATAACCATCATGTCGTTGAAAGTCGTTTGACGTTCATCTGATGTCGTTTGCTCACCAGTCTTGATGTGGTCAGAAACAGTACAGATCGTTAGAGCTTTTGCGCCGTATTCAGCACATACACCATAGATGCCAGCCGCTTCCATCTCTACGCCAACAATGCCGTATTTGTCCATTACTTCGAACATCTCTGGATCTGGCGTGTAGAACAGCTCAGCCGAGAACAGGTTACCGACTTTTACGCCGACACCGAGAGCTTTGGCTGCATCTTCTGCCGCGCGCACCATTTTGTAATCCGCAATCGCCGCAAAGTCATGATCTTTAAAGCGAATACGGTTCACTTTAGAGTCAGTACATGCGCCCATGCCGATCACCACATCACGCACTTTGATATCTTCGCTCACTGCACCACAACTGCCCACACGAATGATCTTCTTCACACCAAAGTCTTTGATAAGCTCAGTCGCGTAAATAGAACAAGATGGAATGCCCATACCGTGTCCCATTACCGAAACCTTACGACCTTTGTAAGTACCGGTGTAACCAAACATGTTGCGAACGTCGCACACTTGAACCACTTCTTCTAAGAAGGTTTCAGCGATGTATTTAGCACGTAGCGGATCGCCTGGCATTAAAACTACGTCAGCGAAATCACCCATTTCAGCATTAATATGTGGAGTAGCCATTGAAAATATCCTTAATCTCAAAACAAAAAAAGAAGAGAGAAGTTTCCCTCTCTCTTCGTTAACTATTATAGAAAGCTTGTACCGTGTCCCATTGGCGATGTACCAAAGTATGACGCTAAGCTTTGACCGATATCAGCAAATGTATCGCGACGGCCTAAAGAACCGGCTGGAACCTTCTGACCGTAAACAATCACAGGGATGTGCTCACGAGTATGGTCTGTACCTGGCCATGTCGGATCACAACCGTGGTCAGCAGTTAAGATAAGCACATCGTCTTCTTTCATCATATCGATGATTTCATTGATGCGACCATCGAAGTACTCAAGTGCCGCTGCGTAACCAGCAACATCACGGCGGTGGCCGTAAGCTGAGTCAAAATCAACGAAGTTAGTGAACACGATAGTGTTGTCGCCCGCTTCATTGATCGCATCTTTGGTTGCTTCAAATAGCGCAGGGATACCTGTTGCTTTGGTTTTCTGAGTGATGCCACAACCCGCGTAGATATCAGAGATCTTACCGATTGAGTGAACGTTACCGCCCTTCTCATCAACCAACTTCTGAAGAATGGTAGCTGCAGGTGGCTCAACAGAAAGGTCACGACGGTTACCAGTACGTTCGAATTGACCTTTACCTGGGCCAATGAACGGACGAGCGATAACACGACCAATGTTGTAATCTTCTAGCTCTTCACGAGCAATCTGACAAAGATCTAATAGGTTTTGCAGGCCGAATGTCTCTTCGTGACAAGCGATCTGGAAAACAGAGTCTGCAGAAGTATAGAAGATTGGCAGACCAGTCTTCATGTGCTCTTCACCTAGGTTATCTAGGATTTCCGTACCAGATGAGTGGCAGTTACCCAAGAAACCAGACAGGCCTGCACGCTCAAGGATGCGGTCAGTCAGTTCTTTTGGGAAGCTGTTCTCTTTGTCGGTGAAGTAGCCCCAGTCAAACAGTACAGGAACACCTGCGATTTCCCAGTGACCTGATGGCGTGTCTTTACCAGAAGACAGCTCAGCAGCGTGACCGTAAGCGCCAATGATCTCAGCGTCTGCATCCATACCAGGAGCAAAACGACCCGTAGACTCTTTGTGAGCCATCGCTAGACCTAGCTTAGACAGGTTTGGCAGTGCCAGTGAACCTTTACGATCTGCATTGTCTGCAAGACCTTGGTCACAATGATCTGCGATGTGGCCCATAGTGTCAGAACCTACATCACCAAATTTGTCTGCATCCGCTGTTTCACCGATACCGAATGAATCTAAAACTAAAATAAATGCTCTTTTCATTTTCTTCACCAACTTATTGCTCTTTGCACCAGAACTCTGTTTATCGGTATACGCGAGGCATACCGATAACGGTTATTTACACGTCTTCAGAACGAATCTGACGGTAAACGTCTGGCGTTGCTGTATATTCTCCACCCACAGTGATTGCATTTTGTAATGCAGTTGCAGCTTCTTGCCACTGTTGTTCGTTGCGAGCATGAATCATTGCTAATGGCTTATCTTCACTTGCTACTTCACCTAGGCGAATGAAGTGATCAAAACCGACTGCGTAATCAATGCTGTCAGTTGCTACGCGACGACCGCCGCCCATACCAACCACAGCCATACCAATTGCACGAGTATCCATTGCTGATACCACACCGCTTTCTAACGCGTACACTGGCTTAATAATGTCTGCTTTTTCTAGGTAGTTATCGTAGTTCATTACGAAATCAACTGGACCACCAAGGCCCGCTACCATTTTACCGAAGCACTCTGCTGCCTTACCGTTATCCAGTACTGCCATCAGTTTTTCGCGCGCTTCGTCTGAGTCTTTAGCTAGGTTACCGAGCACCAGCATTTCAGCACACGATGCTAGAGTGATCTCTAACAAGCGAGGGTTACGGTATTCACCCGTTAGGAACTGAACCGCTTCACGAACTTCTACTGCGTTACCCGCTGAAGAAGCCAGCACTTGGTTCATGTCCGTTAGGATTGCTGTTGTTTTAGTACCCGCACCGTTTGCTACTGCAACGATAGATTTCGCTAGCTCTTCAGATGCTTCGTAAGTCGGCATGAATGCGCCTGAACCTACTTTTACATCCATCACTAGAGAATCAAGGCCCGCAGCCAGTTTCTTAGATAGGATTGAAGCCGTGATCAGCGAGATGTTATCGACTGTTGCTGTGATATCACGAGTTGCGTAAACACGCTTGTCAGCAGGAGCTAGATCGCCTGTTTGACCGATGATAGCCACGCCAGCATCTTTCGTTACTTCACCGAACACATCGTTGGTTGGTGTAATGTTGTAACCCGGAATAGATTCCAGCTTGTCTAGCGTACCGCCAGTGTGGCCTAAACCACGACCAGAGATCATTGGAACGAAACCGCCACATGCTGCCACCATTGGGCCAAGCATCAGAGAAGTAACGTCGCCAACACCACCAGTAGAGTGTTTATCAACGATTGGGCCATCAAAGTTCATGTGGCTCCAGTCAATCACCATGCCTGAATCACGCATTGCACACGTTAGTGCGATACGTTCTGGCATCGTCATTTCATTAAAAAAGATAGCCATTGCGAATGCGGCAATTTGGCCTTCAGAAACCGTGTTCTTAGCCACACCTTGAATGAAGAAGTTAATTTCTTCAGCTGTTAGGACTTCACCGTCACGTTTTCTGCGAATAATTTCTTGAGGTAGATACATTAGTGCCTCCCAAACTCTAGTGAGTATGGTTTGTAGGGAAAAGAGGTAATATGGAGTGGCTTGACGCCACTCCATCAAACAGACTTATTATGTTCAATACTCTAAATATTTGGCGTTGCAGTTAGGCGACCAGTGAGTTCATTCCTATGAGCATAGAGGCTCTATGTGATTAGGAGGAACTTACGCAGTCAACAACGCTGCGGTGTCAAATATGACGAGTAAATTAGTATGCTGCTGGATCAGCAGTCTGGTCTGTCACTTCTAATGTATTAAGAAGGTTAGTTAGTAGGCTTGAAGCACCAAAACGGTAGTGCATGTTGTCTGCCCACTCAGCGCCTAGTAGCTCATCAGCCATTGCTAGGTATAGTGCTGCATCTTCAGCAGTACGTACGCCACCAGCTGGTTTGAAACCAACTGTTTTAGCAACGCCCATGTCACGGATAACTTCAAGCATCATGCGCGCGTACTCTGGAGTCGCGTTTACTGGCACTTTACCTGTTGAAGTTTTGATGAAGTCTGCACCTGCTTCGATACAGATTTGAGAAGCTTTCTTGATTAGTGCTTCTTCTTTCAGTTCACCTGTTTCGATGATCACTTTAAGCGTGATGTCACCACAAGCTGCTTTACACTGTTTAACTAGCTCAAAGCCAACTTCTTCGTTGCCAGCAATAAGAGCACGGTATGGGAATACTACGTCAACTTCGTCTGCGCCGTACGCTACCGCTGCTTTTGTTTCTGCAACAGCAATTTCGATGTCGTCATTACCATGAGGGAAGTTAGTTACAGTCGCAATGCGTACTTCTGGAGTACCTTGCTCACGCAACGCTTTCTTAGCTGCTGGGATAAAGCGAGGGTAAATACAGATTGCAGCGGTGTTGCCTACTGCAGTCTTCGCGTCATGACAAAGCGCCACTACTTTTTCAGTAGTATCGTCGTCATTTAGCGTAGTTAGGTCCATAAGTTTAAGTGCACGTAGAGCTGCTGCTTTTAAATCGCTCATTTCTATCTCCGATCAATATATTCAAATAGTTAACTACTTCGCCCTCCATCCAGTATAGATGGATATTTTAGTAATGCTCAGTAGCCACAAATGAACGGACTTGGTTCCCTGAAGACTTGATAACTTTCGCTACCAATTGCAATCCTTGTCACCGCACAGTACCAGTTTGGTCTATGGCACAACAAATCAGTCATGTTGTGTCTAACATCTATAGCGTATCGCTAATTTTGGCTTAATCCCAGAAGAATAACGTTCGAGTTGATTTCGAGGTTACTTTCTTGCCAACAGAGACATCCTATCCCTTTAGCTTATACATTATAGGTATCCATCAATAAATTGTAGTGCTCCTTAGAACGCAAACGGTTTGTATCTCAAAAAAACATTCTAGACCCTACATCGAATCTAAGCATAAGCGCGTGCATATACTAAAAACGGCAGGCCTAAAAACAAAAAAGCCCCGCAGCAATTTCTTGCTACGGGGCGATATTATTATGGCGTCTATATATCGATTTCTAACTAATTAGAAAGACAGGAAGAAGCCAGCAATTGTTGCTGCCATCAGGTTAGATAGAGTACCAGCAATTACCGCTTTAACACCCATACGTGCGATGTCGTGGCGACGGCTTGGTGCAATACCACCTAGACCACCTAGAAGAATCGCAATTGAAGAAAGGTTTGCGAAACCACATAGTGCGAATGCGATGATAGCTTGAGTCTTCTCAGACATCACTTGACCAGTTGCTGCAACAACTTGAGCGTTTTCACCAACGTATGGTACGAAGTTTAGGTATGCAACGAATTCGTTAACAACTGTCTTCTGACCAATGAAAGAACCAGCGATAGTTGCTTCTTCCCATGGAACACCAATGATGAATGCTAGCGGTGCGAAGATCCAACCTAGAAGAAGTTCTAGAGTTAGGTTTTCCATACCGAACCAACCACCGATGCCACCTAGGATACCGTTGATTAGAGCAATTAGACCGATGAATGCTAGTAGCATTGCACCAACGTTAAGTGCTAGTTGTAGACCAACTGATGCGCCACCTGCTGCTGCGTCGATAACGTTAGCTGGTTTGTCATCGCCACCGTCCATTTCGTCAGCGATGTTGTCGTCTGGCGTATCTGTTTCAGGCTTGATGATTTTAGCGAATAGTAGACCACCTGGTGCTGCCATGAATGATGCTGCTACAAGGTACTCTAGAGGTACACCCATAGATGCGTAACCCGCTAGTACACCACCAGCTACAGAAGCCAAACCACCACACATTACTGCGAATAGTTCAGAGTTAGTCATTTTAGGAACAAATGGACGAACAACTAGAGGTGCTTCAGTTTGACCAACGAAGATGTTTGCTGCTGCAGACATAGACTCGGCGCGAGAAGTACCTAGAGCTTTCTGAAGACCACCACCAAGAACTTTGATTACAATTTGCATAACACCAATGTAGTAAAGTACAGAGATAAGTGCAGAGAAGAAAATCAGAGTTGGTAGTACTTGGAAAGCAAAGATGAAACCGATACCGTCAACTGAGAAGTTAACTAGGCTGCCGAATAGGAAACCAGTACCGTCTTTACCGTAGTCGATCACGTTTGCTACACCAGCAGAGAAACCTGCAAGTAGATCACGACCCCAAGGGATGTAAAGTACGAATGCACCAAGTGCGAATTGGATAGCGAAAGCGCCACCCACTGTTCTTAGATTAATAGCTTTGCGGTTGTCAGATAGTAGTACTGCGATTGCGATCAGTGCAACCATTCCGACTAGGCTCATAAACAGGCTCATAGTTTATGACTTCCTTATTAGTTATTTATTGGCGTGTTACAAAATGGGGCTATAAAGCGGAGGCAATTATACTCATGCGACCACTAATAAAGTAATGCCGTCCTCACACTTTCGTAGAAGATTCATGTACCATTCACACACAAATGTGACTCAAATCACAAGCTCAGTGCAATTTACGCAAACGATAAACAAAAACCTTCGATTTTATTCACATATACCGAATGCGCGATGGCTATTTTGCCAAATTTGCGCTGCAATCGATTGCTTTGGCTCTTTTCTAAGCAAAAAAAGTTCATTTAAGATCGTAACTAAATATTTGGAATGATTAACATTTCCTTGGTTTCCATACATGGGCATGTCCGGAGCATCCGTTTCCAATACCAGACATTCAAGGGGCAATTTTGCGATGGTTGTGCGTGTTTTTTGCGCTCTTGGGTAAGTTATCGTTCCACCGACGCCAATATAGAAACCGAGCTTGATCCACGCCAAAGCTTGCTGTTCACTCCCAGAAAAACCGTGAATCACACCACCTAAGGTGAACTTATGCTGCTTTATTAGCTCGATAAGTCGGTTGTAAGACTTCCTCTCATGGATGATTAAAGGCAGGTCAAACTCCTTCGCAAGCTCCATTTGTTGGATGAAAAAGCGCTCTTGTTTCTCTCGTTCAACGTCCACAAAAAAGTCGAGCCCGCACTCACCTATCGCGACACATTGGCTGTTTTTTGAAGCGAGTAATTGGCGAAGTTCCGAAAATTGTTCGTCATTGGCCGGTTCTAAAAAGTAAGGATGAAAGCCTAATGCGTAGTAAACATTGGGGTGAGATTGCGCAATTTTCTCAAGCTTATGCCAGTTACGTTGGCCGATAGAAGGGATGATTAACTTCTCGACTTGCGCTTGTTTCGCTTCTTTAAGATAGCCATCAATAGTTTGATCAGGTGTAAAACCTTGCTCAAACGCCTCAAAATCCGCGTGGCAATGAGTATCAAACAGCGGAAAGTCACTTATTTGCTGTGTCATTTTCCCTACTCTCCATTTGTTTCCCTTGAGGATCACGACGATAAGCAACACAACTGCGCTTGTTCTCAGGCGTTAAGCCAAGCTCTTCACACCACTTATCATATCTTTTAACCCAAGTTTTTATCCAACCCAACATACTTACCTCAAGTCTCAACCTAAAAAGCGCAAATGCATAAATTAGATTTATACATCAACACTAGCTGGCTATATTGTTGAAAATCTCACCACAGCGAATAATAAACGCACTTGCCAAGGAGGCATTGATAGCAAGACGCTCCATTCAATAACGAGATCCTACTTTATGAAAGCATCACTCTTAGCCATATCAATTTCTAGCGTATTAGCAGCACCTGCTTTTGCTTCTGCACCTCAAGTTGACGTAGAACTAGCAAACCAACAAACACTTCAACTTATTGACGAGCAGATGAACGCTATCGATGCTTCTGTTCAGTATAAGTTAAACGAACAATACGCGAATGCAACTCCGGGCACGACAGCCACAATCGATGACGTCACTTACGAAAAACAATCTAACGGTACTTGGGCTGCAGTTGGTGCCGCTTCTGCTGCATTGGTTGCAGGGCTTTTGAGCACGTCGTCTAGTTCCAATAGCGACAATGATGTGGATTATCTCCCACAACACCCAGACGTTGATGTTGACGCTACACCACGTTGGTCTCCTGAATTCGGTGAAGACCGTCCCGAGATGGAAGAGCGTGACCTTACAATTAAGATCATTAACGGCGAAATCCACGTTATCGACGAAAACACCAGTGAGTGGGTAGGTACTGTACAACGCAAGGATGGTGAGATCATTTTCCGTGGCAACGGCGACTTTGAAAAAACTCTCGTAAAAGTTGAAGGTGACCTAGAAGCTAACGGCAGTGCAGCCATCGTTAAAGGTAATGGCGAATGGTTAGCAACTGTTGAGCGTGTGGATAGTGGTTTTGAGATAACTAG
>NZ_JBFRSC010000033.1:0-35893 GCF_041473335.1 Vibrio sp. 10N.222.55.C7 | reverse complement strand
TTTTTCAGAGTCTCGTGGCACTTTACGTGATCGATCACCTGTTCTTTGCATTGGCGCTGGCGATCAAAACTTACTTCCAGAAAATCGCAGACCCGGCAGACATGGCATCAACTGCTGGTGTCTCTTTCACCATCAATCATATTGCAGCGGTCGTTATTCCAGTGGTGTTTGGTGTGATTTGGTTGTCTTCTCCTGCAACGGTTTTCTATATTGGTGCAGTGATGGCCGTGGTTTCTCTAGCGCTATCTTTAAACATTCCGAAGAAACCTGAAGAGGGCAACGAAGTGCGAATGTTTAGCTGGCGCTAATGTTGGTCTCGATATTATGAAATAAGCAAAAAGCTCCAATAGTGATATTGGAGCTTTTTGTTTATGTGGGATATGTATATCTAATCCGCAAAATAGGTTTCACGCGGATCAGTTTCTTACGGTTTTTAATTCGGTACGCAGCTTGAAGATTCCCTTTGGTGCTTTGGTTAGCAGGATGCCGCAAAGTAGAGGAATCATCATTACAAGTGACTGTTCAGATAGAACCTCACCATTGATGTAACAAGAGATCAGTAGTGCAACCACAGGGAAAATTAGGAAGCAGATAGATGCTTGGAAAGGTGTCGAAACCTGACCTAATTTAAAGTAAGCAACAATGCCGCCAACACTCGCCACAAAGCCTAGGTAAACCACAGCAGAGATTGAATCCCAAGTGAAAGATTCAATATTCACGTTTTCACCTATAGCTGAAACAGCGAACAAGAATAGAGCTGCAATTAGGCTCGGTACGGCGTTGTAGGTTAGTACTTCAATGCCTTTGCAGTGCTTTTGAACCAGCACATACATCACTGCGTGAATCGCAACAGCAAGGCCTAAGCAAACCGTGCCAATTAGGTAGTCATCGCCACCCATCTGCATTTCATTACCAAGGATTAGACATAGGCTCACAACAGCAGCGATCAACCCGAATATCTGGTGCTTCGCTAGTCGTAGACCTAAGAATAAGCCAGACATCAACATCACAGCCACAGGCATGTTGGCGAAGATGATCGACGCTAAACCTGAAGAGATGTATTGCTCGCCATAGATCATCAACGTAAACGGAATCGCGAAATACATCAACGCAACAATAAGCAGCCATTGGCGCTTACCTTTAGGGAACAGCAGTGGTTGGTTGAAGACTTTCGCCAATACTGCAAGCAGAGGTGCTGCAAGTAAAAAGCGCAACGCAGTAGCAAAAATAGGTGGGATAGAATGCAATGCTACTTCCATAGCGAACCAAGTGGTTCCCCAAATTAAGCAAACAGAGACAAAAAGCAAAATAGTTAGCGACTTCGAATTCATGGTGACTACTCATTAATAATTATTTTAAATCATAGGCTTGTAGCGCCTTAATGACGTGGCACAGTATAGAAAGGTAGTCGGAGAAAAGTTTTGTCTTTTTATCTCTAATTTGAGTTTTTTGTGGAAATTAAATCTCTAGTATGATTATTTTATAGAAAATAAATTCGCTTTAGATAGTTAAAGTAAAGTCATTGTTCTTTGTGAGGTTTAATTTAACTTAAGGAATGGTCAACTCAACGAGTATGGCTGTTGGGTTATTGCTGTTAGCGTAGCAACAAAAAACGCGCCCTTAATGAGGCGCGTTTTTGAGCAATACGTTTAAGAGGCTGCGTCTACTGCGTAACAGGCTTAACTTGTTTGGGTTGTCTTACCGCAAGGATAAGTTGTGGTAGCAGTGACATCACTATCATGCCGGTCATTAGTGAGTATTGTACTGCAGTGAATGATTCACCCATTAACACCATGCCTGTCACGATGCCAGCCACTGGGTTTGCGATTCCACCGAAGGTGAAATCAACCACCGACATACGTTGTAGCAACCACACATACATGCCGTAACCCAGCGCTGTGTTTAGGCCAATCACCCACACGAGTCCCATAGCATTACGAGTATCGAAATGAGTCACGGCATTAACATAAGGCTGCGGGTCGATGAATGCATGAACGCCAGACGCGACAGACAAAATCGTACCACCCAGAATCAACTGCCACGTTAATACCTTCCACCAGTGCATGCGGTTACCCAGTGACTTGGTAATGCTGCTGCCGATGACAATACACATTATTGCGGCGAACATTGCGCCTAAACCGATTGGGTTCAGAGCAATTTGGCTTGGGTTAAACAGTATCCACGCTAAGGTGATCAAGCCAATACCCGAAAGAGCCTGAATCAGATGCGGGCGCTGTTTTTTCACTACCCAGTGGAAGATCATCGCGAACACTGGCACAGAGATCATACCCACGCCAGAGATTGCCGAAGGCAGCGTTAGCGCCATCACGAAGATCAAGCCAAAGAAAGTCGCGATATTGATAAGGCCCAGTGTGAAAATGATTTGCCACTCGCCTTTTTTAGGCAGTGTTGGTTTTACTGCTAGCAATAACAAACCAGCAGGTAACGCACGCAAAGCACCCAATAATAATGGTGGCCACTCCTGTAGCGTAAATTGCGTCACTGCATAGGTTGTTCCCCAAAAGAACGCGGGGATCATTGCTAATAATATGTTCATCTGAAATATCTTTACGTTAAGATAACTATTGTGTGAACTGTATACTGAGAACTAGTGGTTGTAAAGTATCTTTATGTTAAACTAGTTTGAAGTAATCAGACTAACAACGGAGCGAGATTGCAAATGGATGCTATCGACCGCGTAGTAGAGCAATGGGCAAAGGAAAAGCCCGAACTAGAAACTGAGCCTATGGCAATGATGGGTCGGATTATGCGTATTGCCAAGTATATGGAGACGCAAGTTGCCGAGCTTCATAAGAAATACGACATGAAGCTGGGGGAGTTTGATGTGCTGGCGACGTTGCGACGTTCTGGGAATCCTTACCGACTGACGCCATCTGAACTGATTGGATCCATGATGCTGACATCTGGCGCGATGACCAATCGCCTTGATAAGCTAGAAGCCAAAGGGCTGATCAGTCGTGAACACAGCAAAGAAGACAGACGCAGCGTGAGTGTCCAGTTAACTAAAGATGGTCTTATTCTGATTGACCAAATGATGACTGAACATGTCGAAATGCAGAAAAAACTGGTTAAATCATTGTCTGCGAGTCAGAAGAAGAACACCAACCAACTTCTGAAAACATGGT
This sequence comes from Vibrio sp. 10N.222.55.C7, assembly GCF_041473335.1. Classification (NCBI taxonomy): domain Bacteria; kingdom Pseudomonadati; phylum Pseudomonadota; class Gammaproteobacteria; order Vibrionales; family Vibrionaceae; genus Vibrio; species Vibrio sp. 10N.222.55.C7. The sequence continues at coordinate 32,747 of NZ_JBFRSC010000033.1, read as the reverse complement.
TGAGCGCGTACGAGTAGTTTTTCTGATCTTCCTTTAGATTCAATAAAAAACCGAAGCTTAATCGCTTCGGTTTTTTTGTGCTTGTTTAAGAACTTCAAGTACAGCGAATTGGCGAGTTAAGCTTGTAGCATCTCGTCACTGAACAGCTCTGCGCAACCAATACCATTAATGGCGCAGCTCTCGTCGATGTCTGAAATGTCACCGCTGACCCCAATCGCGCCAAGTACCGTTTTGTCCTTGTCTCGAATCAGTAGCCCCCCTGGCACTGGCACCATGTTTCCGTGTGCGAGTACGTTTACGGCGGAGATAAATGCTGGTCGGTTGTCAGCATCTTGGGCGAGTTTTCTAGAGGAACAACCCAGTGCGAGAGCTCCCCACGCTTTAGCGATCGCGATGTCTGGTCGCATCATGCTAGAGCCGTCTTGACGTTGCAGAGAAATCAGCTTGCCACCGCTGTCTAAGACGGCGACCGTCAAAGGTTCTGTGTGGATCTTGTATCCTGCTTGTAAGGTGCCATCAATGATGGTTAACGCTTGTTGTAGAGTCAAACTTCCCATGTTATCTCCTAGTTTTTCAAGGGGCTGTGTACCAAGCTAAGTCAGCCAATCATTACTCTTGTTGTGAATATCATCGACTGATTCATCTCGGTACAAGAGTCCTAACTGGACTCTTGTAACAGCCCATAGCTGGGTAAAGTTAGGAAGGCGGCGAACTCTTCGGCTGTAGAAAGTTGATAGAAAAGATCAGCTGTCTCTTCAAATCGACCTGCTGAATAGCGCGAGTCTCCGACTTCATGTTTTATCGTGTCTAACTCCTGGTAAAGCCAAGAGTGGAACAGTTGTTTGGTAAAGGTTTGGCCGTCATCAAGCGTGACGCCGTGGTGGATCCATTGCCAAATATTGGCTCTCGAGATCTCAGCGGTCGCCGCATCTTCCATAAGGCCGTAGATAGGTACACAGCCGTAGCCTTGGATCCAAGCCTCAATGTAATACAGCGCAATGCGGATATTCTTACGCACACCCGCTTCGTCGCGGCTGCCTTCACAAGGTTTTAGCAGAGAGTCTGCATTGATCACATGGTCTGGGCTTTGGAAGTCCATTTGGTTTACTTTGCCATCGAGTTGCTTATCGAAGATCGACATCGCTAAATCAACCAGTGCAGGGTGCGCGACCCAAGTGCCATCGTGTCCGTTTTGAGATTCTCTCTGTTTATCTTCGATAACCTTGGCGGTTACACGTGCCATTTCTTGCGGGTCTTTCGCTGGAATAAAGGCCGACATACCACCCATCGCCAGTGCGCCGCGAGCATGACAAGTACGCACCAACAGTTGGCTATAGGCATTTAGAAACTCTTGATCCATGCCGATCCCGTGGCGGTCAGGCAGGATGCGGTCTTTATGGTTTTTCAGCGTTTTGATGTAGCTGAAGATGTAATCCCAACGGCCACAGTTCATTGCCACGATATGATCACGCATTGCGTACAAGATCTCTTCCATTTGGAATACGGCTGGAAGCGTCTCAATCAAAACCGTCGCACGAATGGTGCCTTTGGGTACGTGGAAATAGTTTTCGGTGAAGCTGAAAACATCGTCCCACCACTGTGCTTCTTCCATGCTCTCAAGCTTGGGAATGTAGTAGTAAACCCCTAAACCTTGTTGTGCTCGTGATTGATAGTTATGGAAAAAGTACAAGGCGAAGTCCATCAAGCAACCGCCGATAGGCTGATTGTTGAATTGGATGGATTGCTCAGGAAGGTGGATCCCTCGTGGGCGTGCGATCAGCAGTGCAGGATCGTCGTTTAATTGGTAACTCTTCTGCTTTTTCTCATCGAAGTAACTAATGGTGCCAAGGTTGGCGTCTCTTAGGTTGATTTGCCCTTCGACCATATTGGCCCAAGTCGGGGAAGACGCATCCTCAAAGCAACACATGAAGACTTTCGCGCCTGAGTTTAGCGCGTTGATCACCATCTTTCTTTCGATAGGGCCGGTGATCTCTACGCGGCGATCGAGTAGCTCTGTTGGAGGTGTTGCCACTTTCCACTCTTTATTCTGACGAATGGAAATGGTGTCTTTTCTGAAATTGGGTAGCTCACCCTCGTCATATTGAGCTTGTTTTGTGTCGCGGTCACTTAGCAGGGCATGACGGCGATCTCCAAATTTATTGACGAGAGCTTCTAAGAATTTTAATGCATCTTTAGACAAGATCTCTTTGTACTCGGAGTTGTCCATATTCCCGAGTACCTGCATACACTGTACTTCTTCTCTCTCTTTTACGTCATTCATCATTGTTGTCTCCTTTGAACAATACGATGTAACTTTGTATACAAAATGCTCTTTTTAAGGATATTTATATTGTAGAAATTGTAAACAAGCAAACGGTATTTAACATTTATTTATCATTTGGTCTTTTTGTAATTTATTTTTACGTAAAGATATTTTATGTAAAGCAATGAATTGTAAGCTTTTCAGGATGAGTGCGTACTTAATGTGATGGGTTGATGTAACAAAATTGTTTCATTCTGGGGTTGATAAATAGCGAGGATGGTTCATAGTACACAAAAGTTAGTTTAATTGTATACAATCTGAACTGGAGGTTCGAATGGCAATTATGAAAGCGATTGAAGCAGCGGTAGAGGTGCTTAAACGTGAAGGTGTAGACATCGCATTTGGTGTTCCCGGCGCAGCAATTAACCCTATGTATGCGGCTATGAAAAAGCTCGGAGGAATCGACCACGTCTTAGCTCGTCACGTAGAGGGTGCATCCCATATGGCTGAAGGGTACACGCGTACTAATCAAGGCAATATAGGTGTGTGTATTGGTACTTCTGGTCCTGCGGGAACGGACATGATCACGGGTCTTTATTCTGCGACTGCAGATTCGATTCCAATTCTATGCATCACCGGCCAAGCGCCACGTGCTCGTCTTCACAAAGAAGATTTTCAAGCGGTCGATATTGAATCTATCGCTAAACCAGTGACTAAGTGGGCGACTACGGTGCTGGAACCTGCACAAGTGCCACGCGCATTCCAAAAAGCCTTTCATTTAATGCGTTCGGGTCGCCCGGGTCCAATCCTGATTGATCTACCGATTGATGTTCAGCTGGCTGAGATTGAGTTTGATATCGATACCTATGAACCGCTAGAACCTTATAAGCCACAAGCAACCCGCGCGCAGGTTGAGAAAGCATTAACCATGATGTCTCAATCGGAAAAACCGCTGATTGTATCGGGTGGTGGCGTGATTAATGCTGGCGCGTCTGAATTGTTGCAGCAGTTTGCCGAGATCACTGGAGTTCCTGTGATTCCAACCTTGATGGGTTGGGGCTCGATCCCAGATGATCATGAATTAATGGCAGGCATGGTAGGGCTACAAACTTCTCACCGTTACGGTAACGAAACCATGCTGAACTCTGATTTTGTGTTTGGTGTCGGTAACCGATGGGCAAACCGTCATACCGGCTCTGTCGATGTTTACACTGAAGGCCGAAAGTTTGTTCACGTTGATATTGAACCGACCCAAATCGGTCGCGTGTTCTGCCCAGATTTAGGCATTGTCTCAGATGCGAAAGCAGCGCTAGAGCTAATGGTTGAAGTGGCGCAAGAGTGGCGTGATGCAGGCAAACTGCCGAACCGAAATGCTTGGGCAAGTGAGTGTCAGGAACGCAAATCGACCATGCTGCGAAAAACCAATTTCGACGAAGCACCAATGAAACCGATGCGTGTTTATGAAGAGATGAACAAGGCATTTGGTCGTGATACTTGCTATGTGAGCACCATTGGTTTGTCGCAAATCGCCGCCGCTCAGTTCCTGCATGTTTATAAGCCTCGTAACTGGATCAACTGTGGTCAAGCAGGCCCATTGGGTTGGACAACACCTGCTGCATTAGGCGTACGAGCGGCCGATCCTGATCGCGATATTGTCGCTATCTCTGGTGATTATGATTTCCAATTCATGATTGAAGAGCTGGCGGTAGGTGCGCAGTTCAACTTGCCATACATTCATGTGTTGGTGAACAACTCATACCTAGGATTGATTCGCCAAGCGCAGCGCCAATTTGATATCGACTATTGTGTACAACTGGCTTTTGATAACCAGAATGCGCCAGAGCTTGAGGGCTACGGTGTTGACCATGTCGCAGTTGTTGAAGGCCTAGGCTGTAAGGCAATTCGAGTTCGTGAACCAGACCAAATTGCCGCTGCGTTTGAGCAAGCCAAAGAGCTGATGAACAAGCATAAGGTCCCGGTTGTTGTTGAGTTGATTCTTGAGCGAGTAACCAACATTGCGATGGGCGTTGAGATCAATGCTATTAACGAATTTGAACCGCTTGCCGAAAGTCGTGGCGATGCTCCAACGGCGCTGGCGTACAAGTAATCATTAAGTCATGTGTATCCGTAGAGTTGAGGTTTAGCTCTACGGAAAGTCTCCAATAGAGCGAGGCTTACTAAGCAACCGTAGCTCCACTAAATAACCGTTGCTTCACTAAACAGTCATAGTTTCACCAAATAAAGAATAAGGACAGAGTCATGGCAAAATTTGCAGCAAACTTGTCAATGTTATTCACGGAAGTTGATTTTATGGATCGCTTTGAAGCCGCCGCAGAAGCGGGCTTTCAAGGTGTGGAGTATCTTTTCCCTTACGCCTTTGATGCTCAGGCAATCAAAGCAAAGCTCGACGCTAATAACCTAGAGCAAGTGCTATTTAACTTGCCTGCGGGTGATTGGGATGCTGGTGATCGTGGTATCGCGGTAGACCCAGCACGAGTTGAAGAGTTTCAAGCGGGTGTACCTAAAGCCATCGCTTACGCAAAAGCGCTCGGCTGTACTCAAGTGAATTGCTTAGCCGGGATTGTTCCGCAAGGTGTGACCCAGCAAGATGCGCAATCAGCGTTTGTGATTAACCTGCATTATGCGGCGAACGCGCTAGCAGCAGAAGGCATCAGCTTAGTGATAGAAGCGATCAATACCCGCGATATTCCGGGCTTCTTCTTGAATACCACAGAGCAAGCTAAAGCGATCATCAAAGAGGTAGGGAGCGATAACCTTTCTATCCAATACGATATTTATCATATGCAAATTATGGAAGGCGATCTTACGCCGACCATGCAACAGAACATTGGTCAAATTGCACACGTGCAACTGGCGGATAACCCAGGCCGACACGAACCGGGTACTGGCGAAATCAACTACCCATTCGTGCTCAACTATCTTGATGAGCTTGGTTATCAAGGCTGGGTGGGCTGCGAATATAAACCTAAAACGACAACGACAGAAGGCCTTGGTTGGCTGCACCAGTACCGTTAATTGCGTCTGGTAACCCTCAAACGTTAAGGAGAACAACATGTCTAAAATTGCATTTATCGGAACTGGCATCATGGGTAAACCTATGGCGAGTAACCTTCAAAAAGCAGGTCACGATTTGATTCTGTCTGATCACTTTAATGCAGCACCTGCTGATCTTGTGGCAGCGGGCGCAACGGTCTGCCACTCACCAGCAGAAGCGGCTGAAGCAGCGGATATCATTATCCTAATGGTGCCGAATACCCCTCAAGTTGAAGATGTCCTGTTTGGTGACAACGGCGTCGAGAAAGGCCTCACGGCGGGCGGAGCAACTGGGAAACTGGTTATCGACATGAGTTCAATCTCGCCAATCGCAACCAAAGCCATTGCCGCTCGAATCAACGAAGGTGGTGCTTCATACCTTGATGCTCCGGTTTCAGGTGGTGAAGTTGGCGCGATAAACGCGGCTCTGACTATCATGGTGGGCGGTGAGCAAGACGCCTTTGATAAAGCACGACCTCTTTTCGAAATCATGGGTAAGAACATCACGCTGGTGGGTGATAACGGTGCAGGTCAAACCTGTAAGGTCGCAAACCAAATCATCGTTGCTCTGAATATCGAAGCCGTGTCTGAGGCGTTAGTATTTGCTTCAAAAGCTGGTGCTGATCCAGCACGAGTTCGTCAAGCGCTATTAGGTGGCTTTGCTAACTCTAAGATATTGGAAGTGCACGGTGAGCGTATGGTTGAAGGCACATTCGACCCGGGCTTTAGAATCTCACTTCACCAAAAAGACCTCAACTTAGCGCTAACGGGCGCACAAGAGCTAGGGGTTGCACTACCTAATACGGCTAACGCTCAAGAGTTGTTTGGCGAGTGTGCCGAAATGGGTGGCGAAGGTTGGGACCACTCTGCGCTTATCCAAGCGATTGAGAAACGTTCTGACCACTCGATTCGTTAATCTAGTTAACGGTTTGTCCGTTTAGTGGTTAGTCAATCAACCGATTATCCGTTAATTAATTAGGGCTGCTATCGATTCGTAGCCCAACAGTTTGTTTATAAATCGCGTAGTTTCGTCTCCTTTTATACGCGTTCCTGATACGAGGCAGAGGTTGAAGTTGTTCCTTTCCAACTTGATCTTAGCAGGCACCCTTTGGCCTTGTATCGGGGTTCTTTTTTTCTCCGTCAACTAAGGAGTGGCTGATGGACATTGATGCTAAGCAGTTTCTGCAAACCCTTTTCTCAAGTGCTGTTAATCAGGCGCTACCTAAAAATCACATCGAACCTTTTCTTCCTAAAGACATTTTTTATCGCTCTGCTAACCAAGCTGGGCGAACTGTCGTTATAGGAGCAGGTAAAGCAGCCGCGTCGATGGCCGCCGAGCTGGAAGCGGTTTGGCAGGCAAAGAAACAACAAGACCTTGCACTGCGTGACCTTGAAGGCTTGGTGGTGACTCGTTATGAGCACACCGCCCCTTGCGAACACATTGAGGTGATTGAAGCGGCGCACCCAGTCCCAGATGCGATGGGCTTAGAAGTGAGCCAACGTATGCTGGAATTAGTGAGTGGTTTGAGTGCTGACGATACGGTTATTTGCCTATTGTCTGGCGGTGGTTCTGCTTTGCTAAGTCTGCCCGGTGGCGACATCAGCTTGGCAGAGAAGCAACAAATCAATAAAGCGTTGCTTAAATCAGGCGCCGCCATTGATGAGATGAACTGTGTTCGCAAACATCTATCTTCGATAAAAGGCGGTCGACTTGCTAAAGCGGCGTATCCTGCAAGGGTTGTGTCACTGGCGATTTCTGATGTGCCGGGCGATGACATTAGTGTGATTGCATCGGGCCCAACCGTACCCGACACCACCACGCGTTTTGATGCGATGGCCATTTTAGAACGTTATCAAATAGAAACACCACGCTCGGCATTTGAATGGCTAAATAATCCAGAGTCAGAGACGGTTAAACCAGATGACGTATGTTGGAAGAACGCGGAGCACCATATTATCGCTACCCCGATGTCGGCATTGGAATCCGCTGCTGCAGAAGCTGAAGGCTTGGGTATTCCCGCTTATGTGTTGAGTGATTGCATAGAGGGAGAAGCGCGAGATGTCGCGAAGGTGCATGCTGCGCTAGCCAAACAAGTGGCTAATAACAAGCACCCATTCGAGACGCCTTGCGTGATACTTTCCGGCGGGGAAACCACAGTAACCGTTAAAGGCAATGGTCGCGGTGGGCGTAACTGTGAGTTCTTGTTGAGCTTGTATAACGAGCTTAAGGGACAAGACAACATATTTGCATTAGCTGCCGATACCGACGGGATTGATGGCGTGGAAGACAATGCGGGCGCATGGATCACGCCTCAAACATGGCAACAAGGCTCGAGCCTGTCGCTTAAAGCGCAAGACTATCTCGATGCCAACAACAGCTACGATTTCTTCAAGCAAGTCGATGTGCTTCTTACCACGGGGCCGACGCTGACCAATGTGAATGACTTTCGCGCAATATTGATTCTTTAACTTGAACAGTTCAAAAACACGGTATGGAATGGTCGCTTCTTAACAAATAGAGCGGCCATTTTATTGTTATCAATGCGGTGACCTTGAGTTCTGAGATTATCTTCTGGACTAATGAAGCACGTTGATTACTATGATTTTAGTAACGAGCTGTAAAGGATGCAATATGTCTAGGATCAGACAAAAGAATCAAGATTTAATCATCGAAGTCGCGTGTGAACAATTCGCCACTCATGGTTATGCCGCAACAAAAATGGCCGATATCGCGAAAGCGGCCGACATTCCCAAGCCTAACGTATTCTATTATTTCAGCTCAAAAGATAAGCTCTACAACGCTGTGCTTGAAACCGTCACTCAGCCTTTACTAGAAGCGTCTCGTCCGATTGAAGAGCTCAGCGATCCTGTTGAAGCCTTGTCTCAATATATTCAAACCAAGCTGATCATTTCTCGCGATCATCCACATGCCTCTAAGGTATTTGCCAATGAAGTGATGTCTGGCGCTAAAGTATTGCCGAAAGAGATTGGTGACGAGCTGTATAAGCAATCCCAGATGATTCTTGATAAGTTTTCGACATGGTCGGCGCAGGGCCTAATGGATGACGTCCCTGCACACCACCTGATGTTTACCATCTGGGCGGCTACTCAAACCTACGCTGATTTTGGATGGCAGATTTGCAGCGTGATGCAGAAAGATAAGCTCGATGATAAGGACTATGAAGATGCCGCTGAGTTCATCACACAGCTATTGATTAAAGGGTGTGGTGTGAAAGGGAGCACTTGAAAGCTGGAGAGTCTTGCTGAGAGTTGCTTTAAGCTTGCTCTTCAGGAAATTGAAATGCCTTATCGTAGAATAAGGCATTTTTTACGCTTGTATTTTAGCTGTATGAGGCTTAGCCAACTAACAAGAAGAAGAGAGCTGTTGCGACAATACCTATCAATGCGTAGGGGAATTGAGTGGTTGCGTGTTGCATTGAGGTACACCCGGAACCTTGAGCTGACAATACCGTTGAGTCACTAAAGAAACATGAGTGACTGCCCGCTGCTGATGCCGAAAGCAGAGCCGCAATAGTTAAATGTAGAGGTACGCCAAGTTGTTCGCCTAGAGGCAATACGATTGGCATAGCAACTGCAAAAGTTCCCCAAGAAGATGCGGTAGCAAACACCAATGCACCGGTGATCATAAAGATAATTGCTGGGAAGTAAGACGCCGATAGATAAGGGCTTACTGTCTCGATGACATATTGTGTCACTCCTAGAGAATCATTCACAGACTTCAGCATGAATCCACCAATCACCGTTGCCAATGGCAGCAGCATAACTTTGATTCCGTCGTAGACAGCTTCAAACATATCATTCATTGAGATTAGACGTTGAACACCATAGAAGCAGATAGTAAAGATAATTGCGACAAATACGCCTGCTAATAGATCAATACCGAAGTACCAGCTTGCACCAACTAACACCACCATAGGCAATAGGAAGTTGATTAATCCCATCGTTGGGTTGGTGTGCGCTGTAATATCTGCGCCAAAGTCGATGTCTGTTGCACCGTCAGGACGTACTTGACCTTTCTTCGCTCGTTCCTCAGCCTGCTTCATTGCGCCTAAATCCGGCATCTTTTCTAACGCAACGAGAAGGACGATTATCAGCGTAACCCAGCCATAAGCCATGTATGGAATCGCTTCAATATATGCTTTGATACCCTCACCAGCTTCAGCCACTCCATTCGCTTCAAGCAGTGAGCTAAAGAAAATAGCCCATGTTGATATTGGCACCAGAATACAAATCGGCGCAGCGGTGGAATCGACTAGATAAGATAGTTTTTCACGGGAGATGTTGTATCCGTCAGTAATCTTCTTCATCGATGATGAGATAGCGATCGCGTTCAGATAGTCATCAATAAAGATCATGATGCCGAGGAAAAAGGTCATCAGCATAGATTGTTTACGGCTCTTAACCTTTGTGACCAACATATCTGAAAAGCTTAAAATACTGCCGCCTTTTTCGAGAATTGCGATTAATCCCCCCATCAGTCCGCAAACTAGAACGATCCATGCAATGGTTTCGTTCATCATTACATCCATCGATATGCCGACAATTTGCTCAACGGCTTGCGCAGGATTGAGTAGTAGTACACCAGCGATGGTACCACTAAAAAGCGCCTCTACGGTGCGGTGTGTAGTTAGGGCGAATACCAAAACAAGTGCGGTAGGGAGAAGGCTCATCCATCCATAGGCCTCTCCTTCTTGGTGGTTCAATCCAATTGATGTGAAGAAAATGAAAGTCGCGACAACCAATAGAGATACCATGATGTGTTGACTGTTGATCTTCAGCGGCGCGTCCAACGCCTTAGTTTGCGTAGTCATACGTGTAGTTCCTTTGTTTATGCTGAGTGCAACATCCAGTCGATTTCTAATGGAGTGATGGCGCGTTCAAACTCCGCCAGTTCACTTCGTTTACAAGCTAAATATAGATCGACAAACTCTTTAGAGATGTACGGGGTCAGCTCACTGCGTTCTAGCTGATCGAGAGCTTCAGACATACGCAGAGGTAAGTCTATTGCATCATCACTGAGGGAGTTAGGACATTGGTCTTTGGTATAGTTTTCACTCGCTAATACTGCGGATAGTACTACTGCAGCGAGAATGTAAGGGTTAACGTCAGCTCCCGCAATGCGGTGTTCAATTCGGCGATTGTTGCTGTCGCTGATAGGAACACGCAGTGCGACACCACGATGGTTCTCGCCCCAGTCTGCTTTCGTTGGCACGTAAGCTCCTGGAACAAAGCGGCGGTAAGAGTTAACGTTAGGGCAAATCAAGGCCATGGAATCGGATGTTTGAGCAAGCATCGCGGCCATGGTTTGATAAAAGAGATTACTGGGTTCACCATCTTGTTGGCTGAAGTGGTTATTGTCGTTGGAATCCACCAAGCTAAGGTGGATGTGCATACCGTTACCAGCTTGCTCACTAAATGGCTTAGCCATGAAGGTAGCATCGAAATCATGTTGATTAGCAATTTGACGAATTAGGCGTTTGACGATGATGATTTCATCACACACTCGTAGTACATCTTTAGAGTGGTTGAAGTTAATTTCGAATTGTCCTGGGGCGGATTCAGATAGTGCCCCCGAAGTATTTAACCCTTGTTCTTGAGCGACTTTGTTAAGATCGGCCAAAAAGTCTGCGTAATCATCCAAACCATCTAAGTCATAGACTTCGGTATCTTTTTCTCGTGATTTTTTGTTTGGGTTGATGGCTGTTTGTAGTGCTCCCATCTCACCCCGCTTCCTGTCTATTAAGTAAAACTCTAGCTCTAAGGCAACACATGGATGTTGATCTTTGGTGTGTAACTTTTCGAGAATTTCACTGACGATATTACGAATAAAGAGCGGGTTTGGGGTGTGGGCTGACTCATCCATCATACTCAACATTATTTGGCCCACTTGCTCTTTAGCGGTAGGCATCAATGTATCCGCAATTGGGAAACACATGTTGTCTGGTTCTCCCAATTCTTCACCTAACCCTGCTGTTTCAACCACATTACCTTTGGTATCTAAAGTAATTGTCGAGAGGGGAAGAGCTACTCCTTTATGCAGCTTGTGTAGTGCACTTACTGGGATGCGCTTGCCTCTTGGTGTGGCATTGATGTCGGTAAAAATCAGATCAACAAACTCGATGTTGGGCCATTTTTGTCGAAAATTTTTAACTTCCTGTAGATACGATTCCATTGTGTTCTCCAACTAGCCTCTATTTGGTAAATTAAAAGTAATAAAAAAGAAACAAGTCAATTGTACTAATTAGACTAAAGTCTAGTTTTAAAGGTTATTTCCTTTTAATACATAAGCTTGCGTTGATTACTTTGAAATTTACAATTTTATTGAAAGATGTTTCTGTTAACTATTTTGTAACAGTTGATTGTGTTTTGCTCAATATAATGTCCAAAATTAGTCGTTTTTTTGACCAAAAAAGTGGGTTTGGTCACGCTTTGGTCATAATATCGAACATCGGTGTTGATAATTTTGTACATGATTTGTAGTGTAAGTGTTAAATAAATCGAGCACGGAAGTAACATGTCTAGAACAAGCAAACCCATTATTGGAATTGTTAGTTGCGCTAAAGAATTGGGTGGCTATCAAATACAGGCAGTGAATAATTTTTACCTCACGGCTGTGAAAGACTTTGGTGGGTTGCCACTGATATTGTCTCCGGATATGGCAAGTGAAGACGTTGAGCGTCTTCTTAACATCTGCGACGGTTTTTTATTTCCGGGGAGTCACTCAAATGTGGCACCACATCATTACAACGGCACTCATGAAGAGTCTAAGAAAGATGAAGCTCGAGATGAGCTTTCCTTTACTTTGATTCGTCAAGCGATAGACAAAGACATTCCGTGTTTTGGTGTTTGCCGTGGATTTCAAGAGATGAATGTTGCTCTGGGAGGCTCACTGAACCCAGCAGTTCATGATTCAGGTTTCAACGACCATAGAGAGAGTGAGGTCGAAGACTTTGAGGAAAAGTACGCTCCATCACACGCGGTGTTGGTGCAAAAACAAAGTTTGTTTGAGAAATGGCTGACTGAAAATCATTGGGAAAACACTATCTTTTTTGAGGTTAATACTCTTCATAACCAAGGGGTTGACCAATTAGCTCCCCAACTGACTGTGGAAGCTAAAGCACCGGATGGTTTAGTGGAAGCGTTTAGTCTTCCAGGGCAAAAATTCTTTGTTGGCGTGCAGTGGCACCCAGAATGGAAAGCAAAAACGAATCATTTCTCTCAAATTTTGTTTAAAGAATTTATGATGGCGGCCTCTCTATAAGTTAGGAGCCACCTACATGGACAACCAAGAGATTGGTAAAAATATTGTTCGATTAAGAAAAGAACATGGATTGTCACAACGAGAATTAGCCGAACGAGCAGGTATTACACATAGCGCGATCTCTTCGATTGAGAATGCGAAGGTAAGCCCTTCAGTAAGTTCGTTGCAAAAAATAGTGAATGTTTTTTCTTTATCTCTTTCGGAGTTTTTCACACTTGAACAACCCAAAAGCGATGAAGTGAAGGTTGTCGTTGCACCTGAAGAGTTGGTTGAAATGGGCAGTGAGTCGGTTTCAATGAAATTGGTAACCAACGGCAGCAAAGAACAGGTAATTGGATTTTTGATTGAAGAGTATGCCCCCCACGGCACAACGGGTGCGGCGGAAATTAAACATGAAGGCGAAGAGATCGGCACTATTTTAGAGGGCGAAATCACTCTGGAATACAAAGAGCAATCTTTTGTCCTTAAACAAGGTGAATCGTACATTATTGATACGACGCAGCCGCACAAGTTCACAAATCACACAGACAAGGCTTGTCGAATGATAAGCGCGCATACGCCAACCACATTCTAAGTGGGCCTTGCCTTGTTGTGATAACAAGGAGAGCGTATGAAAACCCAAGAACAATGGATTGAACTGAGAAACAATCTAAACATCGAAAATCGTGCCTTTATTAATGGCGAATATAGCGCAGCTATCAGTGGAGAAACTCTAGATGTTGTTAACCCGGCTACCGACGAGACACTGACCCAGATAGCTCGTTGCCAAGAAGAAGATGTTGAGCTTGCGGTAACATGTGCTCGTCAAGCTTTCCTTTCTGGTGAATGGAGCAACAGCGCTCCGTCATATCGCAAAGCGGTACTCAGCCAATTTGCAACGCTGATTGACCAACATCGTGAAGAACTTGCGTTGCTGGAAACCCTAGATACGGGTAAGCCAATCAGCCATAGCTTTTCAACCGATATCCCTGGTGCTGCAAGTGCACTGCGTTGGTATGCAGAAGCCATCGATAAAGTGTATGGGGAAGTCGCGCCAACGGAACAAGATGTACACGCCTTTGTTTCTCATCAAGCTATCGGTGTTGTTGCAGCGGTAGTTCCATGGAACTTTCCATTATGGTTAGCTTGCTGGAAACTTGGCCCTGCATTAGCAGCAGGTAATAGCGTTATTCTTAAACCCTCTGAAAAATCTTCTCTCACTGCTATTTATATTGGTCAACTCGCCAATCAAGCAGGCTTACCACGTGGCGTTTTTCAAGTCGTTACAGGCTTTGGCCATGAAGCCGGTGATGCTTTAGCGAAACACCATGACGTCGACTGTATTGCATTTACGGGTTCCACTCGTATTGCTGGTCAATTAATGGTTCGTTCTGGTGAAACCAATCTTAAGCGTGTGTTTGCTGAGGCTGGTGGTAAGAATGCCAATATCGTATTTGAAGACTGCGAAGACCTCGATCGTGCAGCCGCAGAAACCGCTGGTGGTTGCTTCTATAACCAAGGCGAAGTCTGTGTCGCTGCAACTCGTTTATTAGTGCACGAAAGCATCAAAGATCGCTTTGTTGATAAAGTCATTTCTGCGGCTCAATCCTTTATGCCGAAAGACCCAATGGACACCTCATCTTCGATGGGAGCGCTCATCGATCAAGGTCACAAATCAAAAGTGCTTGAATATATAGAGCTTGGCCAAGCGGAAGGTGCAGTTCTTCGTTGCGGGGGTGATGTTGAAGGCAAAGGTGCATTTGTTGAGCCGACCATTCTTGATAACGTTGACAATAAAATGCGTGTCGCCCAGGAAGAGATCTTTGGTCCTGTACTTTGTGTTATCTCATTTAAAGATGAAGCTGAAGCCGTCGCAATCGCCAATGACTCAAAATACGGTTTAGGTGCGGCGCTTTGGAGCAATAACATTAACCGCGTACACCGTGTAGCTAAACAGCTTCAGGCAGGTTCTGTTTGGGTGAACAACTACAACGAAGGTGATATGACCGTCCCTTTTGGTGGGTTCAAAATGAGTGGTAACGGCCGTGATAAATCACTGCACGCCATCGAAAAATTCACAGAAACCAAAACCACTTGGATTCGCCTTCACCCTTAGCCTGCTGATGATTAATAAAGGAATATCACTATGAATAAGCATACGGATTCGTTTTACGCCCACTCTATCCCGAACATGCCAGAGTTCCCACAACTGCAAGACAACATTGAGTGTGATGTGTGTGTGGTTGGGGCTGGGTTTTCAGGTTTATCTTCGGCTCTTCATTTAGCCGAGAAAGGTTTTAAGGTAGTGGTACTAGAGAGTGCCAAAGTTGGTTTTGGAGCAACTGGTCGTAATGGTGGACAGATCGTCAATAGCTACAGCCGAGATGTTGATGTAATAGAAAGCCGTTACGACCAACCCCAGGCTAAAGCCCTGTGTGACATGATTTTCGAAGGCGGAGATGTCATTCGTGGCCTAATCGAAAAATACGATATTGAGTGTGACCACAAACGCGGTGGCCTATTTACCGCGCTAAACAAAAAGCAGTTAATAGGTTTAGAGCATCATAAGAAAAACTGGGAGCGATATGGTAATGACCAGCTCACCATGTTGGATGCTAGCCAAGTAGAAGAGGCGGTTGGTACTCAAGCTTACACCGGTGGCTTGCTTGATATGCGAGGTGGGCACATTCATCCGCTTAAACTCGCATTGGGGGAAGCCGCAGCATTTGTTTCTCTTGGTGGCCAAATTTTTGAACAATCAGCGGTAACGTCCATTGAAAAAGGTGCGAATCCTGTTGCAAGAACAGCGAGCGGTAGCGTGAAGAGTAAATACTTGGTGTTAGCTGGCAACGCCTACTTAGGTGGGTTGGCTCCGAATATCAGTAACAAAGCCATCCCATGTGGAACTCAAGTCGTGGCGACAGAGCCGCTTACCGATGAGCAACTAAAACAGGTTTTACCAAGTGACTACTGCGTTGAAGACTGTAATTACTTACTGGACTATTTCCGATTGAGTGCCGACAAACGCTTGTTGTTTGGGGGCGGGGTGGTTTATGGCGCTCGTGACCCTCAAGACATTGAGTCTCTGATTCGTCCTAAGTTAGAAGGTATTTTCCCTCAACTTAAAGGTATCAAGATTGATTACACATGGACTGGTAACTTCTTACTTACCTACTCACGTATGCCGCAGTTCGGCGCATTCGACGACAATATTTATTATTTGCAAGGCTACAGTGGTCATGGAGTTACCTGTACTCACTTGGCTGGCAAGCTATTGGCAGAAGCCTTAACAGGGCATGCCGAACGATTTGATGCCTTCGCACAACTCAAGCACTACGCCTTCCCTGGTGGACGTCACTTCCAAATACCATTCACAGCAGTTGGCGCAGCGTATTACAACCTAAGAGATAAACTGGCTATCTAACCGGACGATAAGGAACATCCAATGAGTAGAGTAGTAAAATTCGCGGCCCTGCAACTGACCAAAAGCTGGGATCTGGAAGATAACCTAAATAAAGCTAAGCAAGCGATTCGTGAAGCTGCGAGTAACGGTGCCAATGTGGTTTTGCCGCAGGAATTGTTCGCTGCTCCTTATTTTTGTAAGAAGCAAGAAGCTAAGTATTTTGAGTTGGCTGAGGAAGTAGACAATTGTCTGTTGATAACAGAGATGAGTGCATTGGCAAAAGAACTCGGGGTCGTGATTCCAGTTAGTTATTTTGAAAAAGCGGGCAATACCTTCTTTAACTCATTAGTGATGATTGATGCCGATGGCACTGTGCTAGATAACTACCGCAAATCACACATCCCGGATGGTCCGGGTTATAGCGAAAAATACTATTTTAGTCCTGGAGATACTGGTTTCAAAGTATGGCAAACCCAGTTTGGTAAGTTCGGCGCTGGTATTTGCTGGGATCAATGGTTTCCCGAGCTTGCTCGTAGCTTAGCGTTACATGGTGCAGAAGCCATTTTTTACCCAACCGCTATTGGCAGCGAACCACAAGATCCAACTTTAGATTCTCGTGATCACTGGCAACGCACTATGCAAGGCCATTCCGCTGCAAACTTGGTTCCTGTGATTGCGTCTAATCGCGTAGGCACAGAATGTGATGATGGCATTGAAACCACATTCTACGGTTCTTCTTTTATTACCGATCATACTGGTGGCAAGTTGGCAGAAGCGCCACGTGATGAGGAAGCTATCATTTACGCGGAGATTGATTTAGCCGCAACGGCTCAAGCGCGTCACTCGTGGGGGCTGTTCCGTGACCGCCGCCCAGATCTATATGGCTCTGTGGGCAAACTAGCAGTTTAAAGGGGCAGAGTATGCAGTTATCGACAACACCACTGCAAGATGGGTTCTACTTTCCAGCTGAGTTTCATCCTATTGAAGAAGTTTGGTTGGCTTGGCCAGAAAGACGAGACAATTGGCGTGATAACGCCCTTCCTGCCCAGCAAACATTCGCTAGCATTGCGAATGCAATAGCAGAAGTGACTAAGGTTTGTGTCGCCGTGAGTGCGAAGCAATTTGATAAGGCGAGAACATTGCTTCATTCAGATATTCGGCTTGTTGAAATCCCATTCAATGATGCGTGGATGCGTGATATTGGGCCCACAGTGTTGGTGAATCAAGACGGCGAGCGTCGTGGAATCAACTGGCAGTTTAACGCTTGGGGTGGTGACTATAATGGCCTCTATGAAAACTGGCAGCAGGACGACCTAGTGGCTAGCTCAGTATGTGACATTATCGGAATTGATCACTACAACGCCCCATTCGTTTTAGAGGGGGGCTCAATTCATACTGATGGCGAAGGTACGCTCTATACAACAGAAGAGTGTTTGCTTAGTCCGGGACGCAACCCTGAGTTGAATCAACAACAGATAGAAACACATCTCAAAGAATATCTAGGTATTGAAAAGGTCATTTGGCTGCCTAAAGGACTATTCGATGATGAAACTGACGGACATGTTGATAATTTGATGCATGTAATTGCCCCGGGGAAAGTGGTATTGAGTTGGACAGATGATCCATCAGACCCACAATTCGCATTATCTCGTCAGGCGGAACAAGTGTTAAAAGATCAATCTGATGCTAAAGGTCGAGAGATTGAAATCATCCGTTTACCGTTGCCAGGGCCTTTGCACTATAGCGAAGCAGAAGCAAGCGGAATTGATAAAAGTGATGGAATGACACGTGATGCAGGGGAAAGGTTAAGTGCTTCTTATGCCAACTTTCTTATCGCGAATGGTTATGTGTTTTTGCCATTGCTCGATGATAGAACTGACGAGCAGGCAATAAAAATATTGCGGCAAGCGATGCCTGAACATCAAGTCGTTGGTATACCAACGCGTGAGGTTTTGCTGGGTGGAGGTAACATCCACTGCATTACTCAGCAGATCCCTGCTTAGGAAAACCATTATTAAAACAATGAACTATTGGTTTTCTGCTTGGTAGGGTAACTATCAGTAGACGCCAAGGTAAAGCTGTCAAAAGGAATCCCCATGCAACAAATTACAAATCAATCATTGCTGTCGTTTATGGTGCTAAATCAAGACCAAGGTATTGCTGTAAGTAACCCCGCGACGGGTGAAATACTTGGTTATGCACCAGTGTCGTCTGAACATGACATTTTAGATGGGGTCGAGCGTGCAAGCTTCGCGCAAAAAGAGTGGGCTTTGCTGCCAGCCAAAACCCGTTCTGGTTTACTACAAAAATGGTATCAGTTGTTACTTGATAACAAGGAAGATCTCGGTCGCCTGATGACGTTAGAGCAAGGCAAGCCATGGGCAGAAGCACAAGGTGAGGTGTTGTACGGCGCAAGCTTTATCGAGTGGTTTGCTGAAGAAGCGAAGCGTACCTATGGTGAGACAATTCCAGCGCCAAGTAGCGACAAACGCCTTGTAACTATGAAACAACCTATTGGAGTAGCTTGTGCGATTACTCCGTGGAATTTTCCTATTGCAATGATAACTCGTAAGGCAGGTCCAGCACTTGCGGCTGGCTGTAGTTTTATTGTGAAGCCGTCTGAATCCACACCTTTATCTGCTTTTGCTGTAGCTGAGCTAGCATATCAAGCGGGCATTCCTCGTGATGTACTGCAAGTGGTATTGGGCGCGAATTCTCGTCAAGTTGGCGGTATTTTTACCTCACATCCTCTGATTCGTAAGCTCTCTTTCACGGGCTCTACGCAAGTTGGAAGAGTGCTGATGCAGCAAAGTGCAAACGACATCAAGCGAACGTCAATGGAGCTCGGTGGAAATGCACCATTTATCGTATTTGATGATGCAGATATTGATGCGGCTGTGCTTGGTGCAATGGCGTCTAAGTTTCGTAATGCCGGTCAAACTTGCGTCTGCGCTAACCGTTTTTATGTACATAACAAGGTGTACGATGAGTTTGTTGAAAAATTCGATGCAGCAGTGCAGCAGCTTAAAGTAGGCAATGGTCTAGAAGAGGGTGTAAATGTTGGTCCGGTAATCAGCGAATCAGCAAAACAAGGTATTCAGTCCCTCATTGACGGCGCAATCGAACAGGGCGCGAAACCAGTTACTGAGCCGAAAACTCTTGATGGTCTATTCATGCAACCTGTCGTTCTCAAAAACGTTACGCATGATATGGATATTATCTCGCAAGAGATCTTTGGCCCCGTCGCTCCTGTGATCAAATTTGATGATGACCAACAGCTTATCGAAATGGCTAACGACACTATCTATGGCTTAGCGTCTTACTTCTATAGCCAAAATATCCACCGTGTATGGAAGATAGCAGAAGCACTGGAGTACGGCATGGTAGGAATTAACGAAGGCATGATCTCTACCGAGGTAGCCCCTTTCGGTGGAGTTAAGCAGTCCGGTATCGGGCGTGAAGGGGCAAAACAAGGTATCGATGAATACATGAGCATCAAATATCTCTGCTTTGGCGGCAACTAATCAAAGGACATGACAATGACAAATCAACAACTACATCAAAGAAGAAGCGAAGTTATCGCTCAAGGCATGGGCGCACTGTACCCACTTTATGTCGAAAAAGCAGAGAATGCTCACGTGTGGGATGTGGATGGAAATAAATATATCGACTTTGCTGCTGGTATCGCGGTAACGAATACAGGGCATGCAAATAAGCGTATCAACGAAGCGGTAAAGGCTCAACTGGATAACTTTTCACACACTTGTGCTATGGTGACGCCTTATGCCTCCTTTGTTGAACTGGCAGAAAAGCTCACAGAACTCGCCCCCGGTGACAGTGATAAAAAAGCGATTTTCCTGACAACAGGAGCTGAAGCGGTTGAGAATGCTGTGAAAGTAGCGAGAGCTCATACTGGCCGCAGTGGTGTGATTGCTTTTAAAGGTGGCTTCCACGGCCGTACTAATATGACCATGGGGCTAACTGGTAAAGTCGCGCCTTACAAAGCGGGCTTTGGCCCATTTCCAAATGAAATATTTCATGCACCTTACCCAAATGCTTTTCATGGCGTAAGCACAGAACAAAGCCTGCAAGCGCTCGATGATTTGTTTGCGTGTGATATTGAGCCATCACGCGTGGCGGCGATAATCTTTGAGCCTGTGCAAGGTGAAGGCGGTTTCTATCAAGCCCCCGCGGAGTTTGCTCAAGGCCTGCGTGAGTTGTGTGACAAATACGGCATTATGCTTATCGCGGATGAAATCCAAACGGGCTTTGCGCGCACGGGTAAAATGTTTGCCACTGAATATCTGGGCATTGAACCCGACATGATAACAATGGCAAAAGGTATTGCGGGTGGTTTCCCTATCTCAGCAGTAGTGGGAAAAGCCGGTGTTATGGATTCGGCACTACCAGGTGGCTTAGGTGGTACTTACGCTGGCTCTCCGTTGGGGTGTGTGGCTGGTTTAGAAGTCCTAAAAATTATCGAAGAAGAGCAATTGTGTGCTAAAGCAATGGGCATTGGTGAGGTTGTGAATGCCCGTATGAGCAAGCTACAGGAATCGGTTCCAGCTATTGGTGAAATACGTACCACTGGAGCGATGATGGCTATTGAGTTTACTGATCCAGAGTCAGGCAAGCCATTGCAGGACTTAACTAAAGCGGTGATAGCGAAAGCACAAGAAAATGGTCTTATTCTGCTTTCGTGTGGTGTAAAAGCGAATGTAATTCGTCTGCTTCCACCATTAACTATTGAATCTGAAGTACTCAGCGAAGGCTTAGATAAGCTTGAGAAAATTATTCTGGAAGTTGTTTAGGATTTGAGTTAAGACATTGTATTTTAATATAAAGGTCATTGTAGATATTCTTTTCGTGCTTATAATGTCCCTTCCTGAAATGTATTTACACATTGAGGACGGGGCTGTGAATGAATAAGTAAGGCCGACATCATGTCGGCCTTTTTGTTTTCGCTTTTCTAGTTGGCGTGTACCTAGTTATTCATCGCCAGTTTACCTAGCTTCATTGCAGCTGCATGGTGGCGGTGCATTAGTTGTTCCATGTCTACGCCAATCACAGCGCCATCGTTCACTCGCCACTTACCTGCAACCATCACTTTATCCGCTTGTTGAGCACCACAAAGTAGTAATGCGGCCAGTGGGTCGTGGCTGCCAGAAAAACGAATATCATCGAGCTTGAACATCGCGATATCGGCTTGTTTGCCAACCTCTAGTGTACCAATGTCGGTTCTGCCCATTGCCGCGGCAGAACCGGATGTCGCCCAGCGCAATGCATCAAAGTGTGAAACGTTGGCGGAACCATATTGCAGGCGTTGTAGATACATCGCCATGCGCACTTCGGCAATCATATTAGAGCCGTCGTTTGAGGCCGAACCATCCACACCTAGCCCGACTTTTACGCCTGCTGCTTCTAGATCGTTGTTTTTACAAATACCGGAAGCCAACATCATATTGGAAGTTGGGCAGTGACTGATACCAATGCCTGCTTTACCCAAACGTTTGATCTCTTCTGGATTGAAGTGAATACCATGAGCGAGCCAAGTGCGCTCGTTCAGCCAACCCACATCTTCTAGGTAATCAACTGGGCGCAAGCCAAACTTCTCTATACAGAAGTCTTCTTCATCGAGCGTTTCGCATAGGTGCGTGTGCATCATGACGTTTTCACGCTCACTGATCTTGGCGGTCTCTTTCATCAGGTCGGTAGTGACTGAGAACGGCGAACAAGGCGCGAGCGCGATTTGAATCATCGCCCCTTCATCACGCTGGTGGTAATCACGAATCAAGCGCTGGCTGTCATCAATGATGGTTTGTTCGGTTTGAATGGTGTGTCTTGGTGGCAATCCACCCTCATCTTCCCCTAGGCTCATGGAACCTCGGGTAAATATCGCTCTAACTCCCAGCTTCTCTGCTGCTTCGACTTGTAAATCGATGGCGTGTTCAAGCCCGTTTGGTAGTAAGTAATGGTGATCGGATGCGGTAGTGCAGCCCGACATCATTAACTCAACCAGCGCCAGCTCTGTAGCAAGGCTCATCATCTCAGAGTCGAGATTCGCCCAAACCGGGTAGAGGCTTTGTAGCCAATGGAAGAGTTCTTTATTGAGTGCGCCAGGGTAGGCACGCGTTAAGGTTTGATAGAAGTGGTGGTGCGCATTGATAAGCCCAGGAGTCACAACATGACGAGAGGCGTCGACGCTGTAATCTACGGGTAAGGTTGGCTCTTTGTGTTTGCCAACCAGCTCAATGATTGTATTACCTTTAATGACGATTCCGCCTTCTGCATCAGCCAGTGAGCCAGTATAGATTGCGAGAGGATTCTTAATCCAGATGGTTTCCATTCATAGTAGTCCTTAGCCATCTCAGCCTTTTCAGGGAAGAGGGTCTTTATTTGGTATTTGTAGTTAAAAGATAAATTCGAATCAGGGTCGTTAAAACGTTTAATGCTCTAATCAGCCCTGATCCTACGGAAATCGGTTTTACATTAGTCAGTGAACCAGCTAGTTCGCTTTGGGCTCAGGGTTATCTGATGCCGCTTGAACGTCTGCTTCTGTGCTTGCTTGTTGAATCTCTAATTGCTCGTCTGCTTGAAGCGCTTCTTCAGCTTGTTCTTTCATTTCTAACTCAACTTGCGCTTGGCTCTCGGCTAACGCTTCTTGCTCTTCTGCTCGTGAAGATTTCGGCAGAATAAGGTTCAGCAATACCGTCATAATAGTACCGGTAGTGATGCCAGAGTGAAGAAAGTTCGCTAGATCATGAGGTAAGTGTTGCAGCAATCTTGGTTCGAAAGTTACAGCTAAACCAGATGCCAAACCAACACAGATTACCAAGGCATTTCGCTTGGTGTCTGCGGCTTTGATCAACATGCGGATACCCGCGTAAGCGATCATACCGAACATCACAAAGCCTACACCACCCAGAACAGGTTTCGGAATCGTGACGGCAATGGCGGCTAATTTCGGGAATAAGCCACCTAAAATCAACAAACCACCCGTTGCAGCTACTACATAACGACTCGCTACACCGGTGATACCCACAATACCGACGTTTTGACTGAATGATGCCAGTGGCATTGCCGTTAAAATTGAAGATAAGGTACTGCCAAGGCCATCACCTAGAAGACCACGTTTTAAGTCTTTACCGGATACTTGGGTTTGGCAGTTGTTGCCGAGTGCCATGAAGTCACCGGTCGCTTCGGCGATAACCACGATGTACACCAAGCTCATGCTGATAATCGCACTCGCAGAAAAGGTGAAGCCGTATTTGAAAGGTTCTGGGCCACCTACCCAAGCGGCAGAGCTGATTTGCTCAAGGTCGACCATGCCGAGCGATAACGCCACAATGTAGCCGCCCGCTAAACCAATCACGATAGCTGAAGCAGCAACCGCGCCTTTACAGTAAACCGACACGCCGACCACGATGCCTAGCGATACAAGGGCTAGAAACAGCTTTGGTAAGGTTGCGAATTGTTCCGTGTTGGCAGGAGAGTCTCCGACCCAATTCATGGCAACCGGTAAAATGGTTAAGCCGATTAAGGTAACCACAACACCACTTACCACGGTCGGGAACAGCTTTCGAACCTTGTCCATGTAGAAGCTGGCACCAATGACCACGAATGAGCCGATAAGTGCTGAGCCCATAATGGCGGCGACACCACCTTCGTTACCAATCGAGATAGCGACACCCAAAAAGGCAAAGCTTGAACCCATTACAACGGGCAGTCGAATACCGACTGGGCCGAAACCAAGACATTGAGCGACGGTCACAATACCTGACGCCAGTAGCGCAGCATTGATCAGCGAGACGATCTCTGTATTAGGTAGGCCGATAGAAGCGCCGACAATAAGGGGAACAGCCACAATGCCACCAATCGAGGCGAGCATGTGTTGCAGTGCGAGTAGGAGGGTTAGCCCATGAGGCGGTCTTTCATTTAGGGTGTACAGAAGTTTCATTTGATATTCCTCTGCCTGCGTTTCCGTTTACAGGCGATTGGCGGTCAAATAATGACTTCTACAAACTGCGTAGGGTCATAAAAAAGGTGCGCTAAAGGAACGGATTGCTTGTGCGTTCCGCTGATTAGCACAATTAGCTTTTTCTTAAAAATGTTGTTGTAACCTGTTTCTTGATAGCTCGGCCTGCGAACAGGCCAAGCGATAGTCACGTTTGGTGATTAGCCGATGAACACTAGCTTGGCGATGAAGATAGCCGCTAGGAAGTACATCGAAATTGATACGTCTTTTGTTTTACCTGTCGCCAGTTTCAGTACTGTGTAGGTAATGAAACCCAGTGCGATACCATTCGCGATGGAGAACGTCAGTGGCATCATTAGCGCAGTAATGGCTGCAGGTGCACCGTTGGTGAAGTCTTTCCAATCAACGTGCTGCATGCTGCTCATCATCACGAACGCCACGTAAATCAACGCGCCAGAGGTTGCGTAAGCTGGGATCATACCTGCAAGTGGAGATAGGAAAATCGCCGCTAAGAACAACACACCAACCACAATTGCCGATAGGCCAGTTCGTGCGCCTGCTGCAACGCCCGCTGCACTTTCTACGTAACTGGTTACTGGCGGACAACCCACACACGCACCTGCCACGCTTGAGATACTGTCAGCTTTCAGCGCTTTGCTTAGACCTTCGATCTTGCCTGTTTCAGGGTTGGTTAGGTTTGCACGCTCAGCCACGCCCATCAAAGTACCCGCGGTATCGAACATGTTTACAAAAAGGAAAGCCAAGATAACGCTGATCATCGAAACATCAAGTGCGCCCATAATGTCCATTTTTAGGAACGTAGGCGCTAAACTTGGTGGTGCTGCGAAGAAGCCGTTGTAATGCACTAAGCCAAGCATCATACCGACCAGAGTTACACTCAAAATGCCGATTAACACCGCACCAAAAACCTTACGCTCACTGAGAACCGCGATGATAAGGAACGCGATAGCCGCCAGTAGCGCTTCTGGTTTAGTAAAGTCACCTAGTGATACTAAAGTTGCTGGGTTTTCGACGACGATACCTGCTGTTTTTAAGCCAATCAGACCCAAAAACAAGCCAACACCCGCTGTCATGGAATAACGCAGACTCACAGGGATACTTTCAATTATCCATTGGCGGACTTTGTAGAAGCTCATCCCGACGAACAAGATACCGGAGATAAACACCGCACCTAGCGCGACTTCCCAGCTGTAGCCCATTTCGCTTACTACTGTGAACGAGAAGAAGGCGTTCAAGCCCATGCCCGGCGCAAGTCCGACAGGCCAGTTCGCAAATAGCCCCATTAACAAACAACCGATCGCAGCACCAATACAGGTCGCGACGAATACCGCACCTGAATCCATGCCTGAAGCGGCCATGATTTGTGGGTTAACGAAGATGATGTAAGCCATGGTTGCGAAGGTGGTGACACCACCGACTAACTCATTTTTTACGCTACTTCCGTGGGCCTTAATTTTAAAAAACTTCTCTAAAATTCCGTTGTTCGCATCTTGGTTGAGTATTTCTGTTTTACTCTCACTCATGTCAGCAAGTCCTTTTATGTTGTGATCCATTTATTGAATACAGCGAGATTTCAATATTAAGTTTTAAGGTTTTTTCCTAGCCGTTATTTCTTTAGTTATCTGTTGTTTAGTCATCAACTTCTAACTAATAACGTTGTTAGTATTTTTATATGAGCGTGTTTAGTGAGTGCACACCTTTTGGGGTGTACACGTGAATTTGTTTATGGTTTGTCGGTTGAGCCTAGTTCGAAGTTCTAGGTCACGGGACTAACTGCCCCGATAGGTTGAGAAACTGTAAGGCGAGACGAGAAGAGGAACGTGGTAGTGCGCGTCTGGATCATCTAGACCAAAGCGAATAACCACATCATCTAGGAAGGGCACGCCATCCAGCTCCACGCCTTTGCTTCTGTAGTAATCGGCGACGTAAAACACCAATTGGTATTTCCCCGGTCGGAAATCATTTCCTGCCAGAATCGGCGCATCGGTTCGGCCATCGGAGTTAGTGAGTACCGTCGCCAGCTTTTCTGTTGAGCCTTCGTTGACCTTATAAAGCTCTACCTTGATCTCTGCACCCGGTAAGCCGTGAGTAGTGTCTAATACGTGTGTTGTTAGTCTTCCCATAGTCCTTTAATAGCGCTTTTGGCGCTCCTCTGTTCCGTGGTTTATCTGTGTAATTCGACCCTGCAAAGAATGCAACTGGTCACTTTGTTATCACTAACTATGTACGAACTGTATACAATTAGTAAAGCGAATTGTTGGAAAAATGTTAACTATTTAGTCGTTTTTTCTGACTTTAAAGATGTGGATTATTGGTTTTTGGTCGAGGGTTGCATTGTTAAGGTGTTGTTTTTAAATGGTTTTAATA
The DNA here is from genome assembly GCF_041473335.1 of Vibrio sp. 10N.222.55.C7. NCBI lineage: Bacteria > Pseudomonadati > Pseudomonadota > Gammaproteobacteria > Vibrionales > Vibrionaceae > Vibrio > Vibrio sp. 10N.222.55.C7. The sequence goes on along the minus strand of NZ_JBFRSC010000033.1, from coordinate 6,403 downwards.
AGAAAAATTAACTTGAATAACAAAATCTTTACATTGAGATAAATAATTGTATACAATAAATGTACAGGGGTAAGGTTGCTCAGTTTTTGGAAAATCCATTCACTGATTCATTTTGATGAACCAACGAAAGAGCGGCTAAGCCAACCACTTATGTTAGGAGTACTTGGATGAATAAGGATTATTCAAGAAATTTGATCGGTTACGGAGCTAACCCTCCAAACCCTCAATGGCCAGGTAATGCGCGCGTCGCGGTTTCTTTTGTATTGAACTATGAAGAGGGCGGTGAGCGTTGTTTGTTACATGGAGACGACGAGTCTGAAGCCTTTCTTTCAGAGATCCCGTCAGCACAGCCGATCAAAGGCGAACGTCACATGAGCATGGAATCCATCTATGAATATGGTAGCCGTGCGGGTGTATGGCGTGTTCTTCGCTTGTTCGATGAATATGAAATCCCACTGACCGTCTTTGCGGTCGCAATGGCGATTGAGCGTCACCCAGACGTAGCCAAAGCCATGGTCGAAGCGGGTCACGAAATCTGTAGCCACGGTTATCGCTGGATAGACTATCAATACATTGATGAGTCTGAAGAGCGCGACCACATGACCAAAGCGATTGAGATCATCCAACAAGTGACGGGGCAGCGCCCACAAGGTTGGTACACAGGTCGAACTGGGCCGAATACGCGTCGCTTGGTAGCAGAAGAAGGTGGTTTTCTTTACGACTCCGATGCCTATGATGATGACCTGCCTTATTGGCATACCGAAACCGGTCATCCTCAGCTAGTGATCCCTTACACACTCGATGTAAACGACATGCGTTTTTCAACAGCGCAAGGCTTTAACTCTGGTGAGCAGTTCTTCCAATATCTGAAAGATACGTTTGACACCCTTTATATGGAAGGCGAAACCGCACCGAAAATGATGTCGGTTGGGTTGCATTGTCGTCTGATTGGTCGCCCCGGTCGTATTGCTGCATTAAGACGCTTCTTAGATTACGTAAAAGAGCACGACAGTGTGTGGCTATGTCGTCGAATCGATATTGCCAACCACTGGCACCAACTTCACCCTTATCAACCGAACAGCGTTCATCAACAACAGAAGTAGCAGTGAAGCAAGGAGGCTTAACGTGACTGAATTTCGATCATGCCAACCAACAACCATGGACCGCGATACCTTTGTCGCTCACTTCGCTGATGTTTACGAGCACAGCCCATGGGTTGCAGAAGTGGTGTATGACCAAGGTTTGAATGCCGAAGACGACCATATCGAGAATCTTCATCTGAAAATGGCATCGACCTTGTTAAGTGCAGACCAAGGCAAACAGTTGGCTTTGATCAACGCTCACCCGGATTTAGCCGGTCGAGCAGCAGTAAACGGCGAACTCACCGAGTCGTCGACCAAAGAACAAGCGGGGGCGGGCATTGACCAGTGCAGCGCCGAAGAATTTGAAAAATTCACTTCTTACAACAACAGCTACAAAAGTCGCTTCAATTTCCCTTTTATCATGGCGGTGAAGGGAGCCAATCGTTACCAAATTCTTGAGTCGTTCGAGATGCGATTAGGAAATGATAGTGAAACTGAGTTTGCTACGGCGATTCAAGAGATCAACAAGATCGCGATGTTTCGTCTCTGGGATATGTAAGTTAACGGAGTTAACAGCTATCTCAGCCCAGTCTTAGTGCGCTAAGAGCACGCTTTGTAAGCGAATAAGCCACTAAGTTCTCATTTTATTATTACTTGATTAATTGGATAGGATTACACGGACATGACCCAAACATTTGAACAATACATAAACCTTGCAGACGAAAAACTCGGCGCAGAAGCTATCTTTGCAACAGACGATTTTTTCGCGGACAAAAGCCGTCTACTCAGCCACGCAGCGCCAGAGTGGAAAGACGACTTATACGACGATAACGGCAAGTGGATGGACGGTTGGGAAAGCCGACGTAAACGTGGTGAAGGTTACGACTACTGTGTCGTTCGCCTTGGCCTAGCTGGCACTATTGCTGGCGTTGATATTGATACCTCATTCTTCACAGGTAACTTCCCACCTTCGGCATCAATTGACGCGTGTTATTCACCACAAGGTGAGCCAACAGACGCAACAGAGTGGCAAGAAATTCTGCCTTCAATGGCACTACAAGGTGATCATCATCATCTTGAAGCGATTGAAAGTGACCAAGTATTTACGCACCTACGTTTGAACATCTATCCAGACGGCGGTGTTGCACGTTTACGTGTTTATGGCCGACCAAGTGTGGATTGGGACGCCATAGATTCTCAGCAACAAGTCGACCTAGCATCGGTTGAACACGGTGGCCGAGCACTCGCATGTAGCGACGAGCACTACGGCAACAAAGCCAACATCTTAGGTCCTGGCCGCGGTGAAAACATGGGTGATGGCTGGGAAACAGCACGTCGTCGTACACCGGGTAACGACTGGGTTATCGTGGCACTAGGCCACCCAGGCAACATCGAACGCATCGTTGTGGATACGGCCCACTTCAAAGGTAACTACCCAGACAGCTGCTCAATTCAAGCGGCTTATGTGAAGGGCGGTACCGACGACCAAGTAGAAACTCAAAGCCTATTCTGGCGTGAATTGCTGCCTGCACAAAAGCTGCAAGCGCACGAGATTCACGAATTCATTTCTGAGGTAAACGACCTTGGTGCGATTACCCACGTACGTGCAAACATATTCCCAGATGGTGGTATAAGCCGTTTACGTCTGTTTGGTACGAAAGCGAAATAGGTAAGGAAATGAGTATGAGTAATGGAATACGTCGTTTATCCATCGAGCCGTTAACCAAGCAGGCTTTTGCAGAGTTTGGCGATGTTATCGAGTCCGATAATAGTGATTTCTTCATGATCAACAGTGGTTCAACACGTCGCTACCACAAGCTAGCGACAACGGATGTGCAAGACCAAGATGGAGAAGCCATCATCAGCATCTTCCAAGCCACACCGTTGAGCTACCCACTGACCATCAAAATGTTAGAGCGTCATCCACTTGGCTCTCAGGCATTCATTCCATTACTTGGTCAACCCTATTTAATTGTTGTTGCGCCAAAAGGCGACGATCCAACATTAGCCAATAGCCGAGCTTTCTTGAGCAACGGCCGTCAAGGAGTGAACTATCACAAAGGGGTGTGGCATCACCCAGTTCTCGCCCTCACCGATCAAGACCAGTTTTTGATCGTCGATAGAGGTGGCGAAGGACACAACTGTGACGAAGTTTATTTCGACAGCGACCGAGTGGCGTTGCATTTGGACGATCTGCCAACGGACGACAATAAGGAAGAGCAACGCTTAGCTAAAGCGTTGTGATACAGGAGTTTATTATGGATCCGCATATTACAGAATGGTTGAATTTAGCAATACGCTGGGCTCACATGATTGTTGGTGTTGCGTGGATAGGCGCATCATTTTACTTTGTTTGGTTAGAGAACAACCTTAACCGAGTAAACCCAAAAACGGGCCTTTCAGGCGACTTATGGGCAATTCACGGCGGTGGTATTTATCACCTAGAGAAGTACAAACTTGCGCCACCAGAGATGCCAGAGCACCTGCACTGGTTTAAATGGGAAGCTTACTTCACGTGGATCACCGGTGTGTGTCTACTGGGTGTGGTTTACTACCTCAACGCTGAAATTTACCTGATTGCACCGGGCTCTGGCCTTGATTCAACAACCGCAATCGCGATTGGTATTGGTTCATTCGTTGCTGGCTGGTTTATCTATGACTTACTGTGTGACTCACCATTAGGCAAAACACCCGTGTTGCTTGGCGTTGTGCTGTTTGTGCTGCTTGTTGTTGCAACATATGGCCTAACTCAAGTGTTCAGTGGTCGTGGTGCCTACATCCATGTTGGCGCAATTATTGGTACCATCATGGTGGGTAACGTATTCCGCGTTATCATGCCTGCGCAGCGTAACTTGGTGAAAGCGATTGAAGAGAAGCGCGAACCGGATCCTGCACTGCCAGCGAAAGGTCTACTGCGTTCTCGTCACAACAACTACATGACCCTGCCAGTGCTGTTCATCATGATCAGTAACCACTTCCCAAGCACTTATGGCTCGGAATACAACTGGCTGATTCTTGCAGGTCTAGCGATTTTCAGTATCTTGGTGCGTCACTACTTCAACACGCGTCATGGTAGCCAGAAGTTTGCATGGACTGTACCTGTAGCGGCATTGGGTATGATCACGCTCGCGTTTGTGACCTCACCTTATGCGAAAAAGCAGATGACTCCGGTTGTGCAAGCACCTGTGGTTCAAGAAGTGCAAGTAAGCGCGACGGAATCGACGACAGAAGAGCTTGCTGAAAACGGCACAGCTTCAACTTCGGCTAGTTCTCAAGCTGCACCAGCAGACCACGCAATGCAAACTGATAGCGCAGGCGTCAGCTTTGAAACCATCAACAAAGTCATTCAAGAGCGCTGTTCTGTGTGCCACTCATCAACCCCGAGCCACGCCGCTTTTGCTGCTGCGCCAGCCGGTGTGATGTTTGATACCCCAGAAGAGATTAAAGCCAGCGTCCCAAGGATTGTTGCTCAAACCGTAACAACCAAGGTGATGCCGCTCGGTAACATGACTCAAATGACCGACGAAGAACGCGCACTCATCGGCACTTGGGTAGAGCAAGGCGCTACGCTTCAATAATGATGTAAATCCTTTACCTAAGAGCATGAGTCTTAGGTGAGGCTTGGGGAGAGTTTGGTTTACGGGCACGCGCCAAACTCATCCCACCCTGTTTCCCCGGTTCCTATAACCGGGGCTTTTTGTTGTTTTTGGACAAAGGCATATTAGAAACTTTATTAGTATGCATCCTTAATAGTTTTATGAACCCACCGACGTGAGTTCGATATTTGCGTTACATGACATATTTAGTTGCATATAAATTGTTGTTGGTCATGAAATTTAGGCTGTATGTTTGGTATGTGTATGTTCTGAAAGGAAAGCTTGTTGAAATTCAAAGCTTTTGATTGCGAATATTCACAAAGAACTAGTTAGATACCCAAGTATAAATTTCATAAAAATAAGGAAATATAGTAATGAAATCAGTTTTTTCGTTCGACTCAATGTTAACTCCTAAGTTAGTTACTGGCCTATATTGGTTGTTGTTGCTAATCGCTGTAGTTTCAGGACTAGCAACCATGTTTGGAGGATATGGAGGCGTAACATTTGAGAAGTTTATTCTTGGTGCGTTTACGATATTAGGCGGCGCTATAGGTGCGAGAATTTGGTGTGAATTGATGATAGTTATCTTCAAAATTAATGAAAACCTGCAGTCTCTAAAGGACTTAAAAGGCGAGACTGAAGCCTAGTATTCAGATGCGTGACAGCTAACACTTCGATGTTAGCTGTCTAACATGCCGAAGCTGCAATTCACTATGTTGCGCCTGTTGGTGAGAAAGAAGACTCTGTGAATCATTGCATGTCGATAGTAAGTACTTACGTTTAAACTGATTCATTGCGTGCGCAGTCCTGTATAAGGTTCTTGATATGAATCTCTACCCATGGCATTTTTAGTCCAAATTGACTTTACTTAGGACAAAAAATGGAAGACTTGATAGTCGCGTATTTTAGGGCATTGAGCTCATTCTTTAGGTATCTGTTTCAGTCGATCTTGATTGAGTTCATTGGTTACGGAGCTGGCTGGATAGTCTGTAAAGTATTCACACTAGGGCGCTTTCCCCCATTGATTCCAACCGACAAAGAGCGAACCAGAATCTCTTATATCGGAGCTATTAGTATCGTGTTGCTTCTGTTAGCAATTGGTGTCTTCAATAGTTTGTGATTCGGAGTGAAGATATATGAAATTTTACCCTGCGGAACAATACCAAGCGGCTTGCAACGAGCTGTTTGTCCGATACGAACGTGACATCAAAAAGCTAATCCTTAATGCGAGAGTTGAGCACGTAGGCGCATCTTCTATTCCATCTGCAGTATCTAAAGGCGACTTGGATATATTCGTAGGTGTTGAACTTGGTATGTTGTAATCCACATCTGCTGATGATGTGGCCTTGCAAGTGGTCAGTGTTATTGACTATGAGTGGAACTTAAATGTTGATAACCTAGTGAAGTTAGACTATCAACATTTATTGATTATGATTCTGCGGATTCTGCTTTATCAAGAACTGAATCGTTATAAGCTTTGGTGCCCTTGTAACCCAGGAAAAGCGAAACTATCCATAAAATAAATGATACTGGAGAAGCAATTACGGTGATCGCGCAAACTACGATGAGAATTAAGTTAACAATTCCCCATATGACGCTCCCTGCATACATCTGAGCGCCTCCTGGTATTACAAAACCTAACAGTAGCGCTATCATAGGGTTTTTCATTTTGTTTTGTATGCGAGCTTGTTGAATTGCGTCACTCATAATACCAATTAAAGTAAA
>NZ_JBFRSC010000032.1:0-41744 GCF_041473335.1 Vibrio sp. 10N.222.55.C7 | reverse complement strand
CATTTGGCCAATGGTCAGTCGCAACAAATCGCTATCACTTATCAAGTAGAAGATGGCCATGGTGGAAGTACGCAACAAACCGCCACGCTTACGATTGCCGGGACAGATGATAAAGCCACACTGGTTTCTAATGTCATTCAGCTCACTGAAACACAAGCGCTGGATAGTGAATTTAAATTCTATAGAGGCCAGCTTCAGCTAATTGACCCTGATAGTGGTGATAACACTCAGTTTGTTTTTAGCGGGAAGTATTTAGGCCAAGGGGTTGAGCCTGGTCACCTTGATGTTTGGCCTAATGGCACTTATCAATTCAGATTAGAAGCTGTTACCAATCGTCATGCGGACGATCTCATTGGTAGCCTACATGCTGGCGAGTCGATGGAGCTCCCCTACGAAATCGAAACCAATGATGGTCAAAAGCTCACCATTATGGTGAAGGTGACCGGTGAAGATAACCAAGCAAAAATTGAAGTAACGCCCTACTCCAGCCTCAATAATCATGTTTACGAAGATCACACTTCCTTTGGCAATACCACTAATCAGCTCAGCAGTGGTGGCACGTTACACGTGATTGACCCCGATCACGACCAAGCCGGTTTTATTGCACAAACCATCACCACCGCCGAAGGTGGTCGGTTCAATATCAACGCAAAGGGCCATTGGTCATACGATATTGACAATGATAAAGTCCAACATTTAGGCGCAGGGGAAAGCTTCCAGCAAACCTTTACCGTTGAATCTATTGATGGCAGTGCTAAAAAAGATATCACAGTGACCGTTCATGGCACCAATGATGCGCCAATTGCCTCGGCTGAAGTGCGTTTAGCGAATGGCTTAGAAGATAGCAAAATTGTCCTCACCCCAGCACTGCTACTTGCTAACACAACTGATATCGATGATAACGATATTGGCAAATTATCCATTGAGAACCTACACGCCGACCATGGTTCGATATTAATTAATGGCGATGGCACCTTTACCTTTACGCCAGAAAAAGACTATAACGGCGATGTCCATTTTAGCTATGACGTCAAAGATGCCCACGGTGGTGTGACCCACACCGGTGCATCAACAACACTCTCGGCAGTTGGCGATGCTGCGATCTTCGCCGGAGATAAAAGCGGTCAAATAACAGAAGATCGCCATGTACAAGGTGATGCCCAACATACGATATTTGTCACTGGCGTGTTGAATGTTATCGATCCTGATGCCGGTGAAGATCATTTTTACGACACTCGTAATGCCCATGCGATCAGTGATCCCTATGGCGGTCATCTGACCATTGGAAAAGCCGGTGATTGGGCTTATTCGGTTCCCAATGCCAATATTCAGCACTTAGCGGCAGGGCAAGTCGAGCAGGTTCAATATGAAGTAACGACCGCTGGTGGTGATAAACAAATTATTACCATCAATGTGCATGGCACTAATGATAAACCAACAGTTTCTGAAGTTATCGCAGGTGCACATAACATTGATGAAGATGCTGCAAATGCGACCTCTGGGCAAATTATTATCAGCGATGTTGATCATAGCGATCAACATTCTGTCAGTATTGATAGCCAACATCAGCCACAGTATGGTTCTGTTACCTATAATAGCAATACACAAACTTGGGTCTATACACTTAATAACAGCAATAGCCATGTTAATGCTTTAAATAATGGTGAACAATTGACCGATAAGTTTTCTCTATTAGTCGATGATGGACACGGGGGCATTACAACTCAAGAAGTTGAAATGCGCATTGATGGACACAGCGATGTTCCACCAATGCCAACCCTAGTTGCCCCTGCAAAAATTACCGGCAGTGCAGGCAATCAGGACCTGCATGCCTCAATCGGAATTCCTCCAATTATTCACCAAGGAACGCCTACGCCAATGACAGGCTGGGGAATATCAGATCACCACGGACACTCTCTCACTGCATTACACGGTCAATTTGGTACTTTGCATGTCAATCCTGCAACCGGAGAGTTGAGTTACGATTACCAACAAACTTCATCAGGCGTCGTTAAGACACATACAGGAGGCTCTTACGGTAGTGGTACAGACGAAACCGACTCGTTTGTTTTAACCCTAGGAGGCGATCAAAACTCACAAGTCGCGGTGCACCTACATTTGCACTCGCAATCCGTCCATGGAAACAGCGGACATCACATTGACCAAACCACACTAACTGGCATGGATTTATCGCCAATCGCTCCATCACCTCCTCCAGCACCCGGCATGAGCCAAGCGGATGAACCGGATGCCTCTTTCAGCACCCCTGATGAAGTTACTCTTAATTTTGATGAGGTGACGGCAAACCTAGAACATACAGCGATAGGCGAACACGAACAGCGTTCTGGTGCCCATGCTTACCTAGACGCTCTGGGTATTAATGCTGACTCGCCGTCTATAGATTCACCGTCACACAATGTACCAGTAGCGCATGATATCGATATCATTTTCAGTGATGCCGAGAGTGCTTATGGGGCTGAGCAAACTGACGATGGTATGAGTGATGGGCTGTCTCACCATACCGATAACCCATCTATTGATGATTCTTTACACCATCATAATGACGTTGACGGACTGCCTGACATAGACCCAAATAACTAGAACTTCACCCCTTCGGTTAGATAAAAAAAGGAGCACGGCATGTGCTCCTTTTTTATGCAAGCCAGAGTGGAGGACTTTACCTCTCTCCAAACGCCACGCTAACATTGGTATAAATCGGTTTCCATAAGTATTGGAACACCGACTTCTCGCCAGTTGTGATGTCTACTTCACCCGTCATACCCGGCAGTATGGAAAAGCTTTCAGGGTTATCACGGAAGTAAGGCGTATCAACCGACACTACAACTTCATAATAGATCTCGCCACGTTCGCTTTGACTTGTGGTCGGTGAAATACTCTCTACCGCCCCTTTTAAAGCCCCAAAGCGGCTGTAATCAAACGCATCAATCTTGATACGAGTCGGCTGCCCTACACTCACAAAACCAATATCTCTTGGTGACAAACGCGCTTTAAAGTCGGCTTTCCCACCAACAGGAACGATTTCAACCACCGTGCCACCCGGCTGAATAACACCACCGTTTTGCGTGCTTGGCAGGCTTTGCACCAAGCCTTGTAGAGGTGACACCAACATGGTGTTGGTCAATTTAGCTTGGCTTGAACGAACTCTAGCATTCAATGCTGATAAGTCAGATACGGCTTTAGAACGATCATCGCTCACTTTAGCTTTCGCTTCCGCCAGAAGCTGTATGATTTTTTGGTCATTACTGTCAGCTTGTCTAATCAATACCGACTTCTTACCACGAGCTTCTTCGATTTTCTGTTCGATACTGGCCAATTTTTGTCGCATTTCAAGCACACGTAAACGTGAAATGTTACCCGCTTTGTAACCCTTCTCCAGTATGTTCAACTCTTGCTTAGTCGCATTTAACTCTTTCTCATAACTCGGCAAGGCCTTTTCTACGCTACGAAGCTGCTCTGCAATTTGCTCGCTCTCTTTCTCAAGCACCACACGCTTTTGGAAGTAGAGGGCTTTTTGCGCGTTCAGCTGCGCTTTTTGTTGGCTGACGATCTCTGGGTAATCGACCTCAAACTCAGCAAGGTTAGGCTCACGCTGCTCAAGCAGCGCATTCATACGTTCCACACTGGCTAGAAGCGTCACTTGTTGGGACTTTAGCTCTTCAAGGGCGGTACGCTGGAAAGTGGCATCAAACTCAACAAGCGGCTGGCCTTTCTCTACCAACTGGCCTTCTTTAACGAGAATTTGCTTTAACTTACCGCCAATCGCGCTTTGTAATACTTGCTTCTCGCCTTCCGGAATCACAGCACCTTTGGCTTTGGCGATTTCATCAACTTGAGTGACTACAGACCAAGTGGCAAAAGCAATAACACATAAGGCAACCGACCATGTGGCCAGCGCCAATGTACGAGCCGTATTTTGTGATTCAACAAGTTCACCGTAGCGCTTGCCCTTCTCGATAGATTGTTTAGTCATTAGCGACTCCTTGCTTAGACTCTGATTGTTCTTGTTGGGCTGCATTTTGTTGAGCAGACGCCTCTTGAGTTGACGGCTGTAGCTCTTGAGATAACGGTTGCTCAGATAACTGCGGTTCTTGAGAAGCTTGAGGCTCTGAAGGCTGTTCCTGCTTCGAAGACTGCTCCGGATCTAATGGACCGGCATAAACCACTGCACCTTCATTTAATACCACCACTTTATCGGCAAGCTTGATTAAATCCGGATCGTGGGACGTGTAGATCACCGTTGCTTTTCCTTTTTTCGATTGCACAAACTCACCAAATATACGTTTAGCATTTGGGTGAGCATCAGGCACAGGATTATCCATTAAGAACATTGGGTAGCCATAAACCAGCGCTTTCGCGTCAATGAGGATCTGCGCGACGCTGCCAGACAACATGTCAAAAAGACTGTCCGGCTGAATACTGCTGATGGAAGTATCGAGCCCACCTGATAATGTCTCGAACCAACGCTTTCCACCGACCATTTCAATTGCAGAGATCATTTTCTGATCTTCGACTTTGTGACCGTCGTTTAGCCACTCTCGAATACTCAGCGTAAGCAAATCAGGATATGCGGCTCGAATGAAACACCAGTGGCGATAAAGCTGCGGGTCGTATTGAACGAGGTTAACGCCTTCAAGCTCGACCATGCCATTTTGGATAGGCTGCAAGCCAGACAGCACTTCAATTAATGTTGATTTACCGCTCCCAGAAGGGCCGGTAATCGCGACAACTTCACCGGCTTCAATATCAAAACTCACACCATTCAAAGCGGGGCGACTCTGTTTGGGATAGCGCAGCGTCACTTGGTCTAATTTCAAGTTAGGCGCTACCACGGGTAACGGGTGATGCTGGTAACTGAATTCACGCTCAGACGGCTGAGACAAAATACGGTTCACTTGCAGCTTGGATTGATTAAAGCTATTAAAACGCATCGCGCTGTTTGCCAACACCTGAGCAGGACCCGTCACCTTAGATATCAACATCATTGAAGCAATCAAACCACCGGGCGTCATCACTTGTTCAAAAATAAGTCCTATGCCTAACCCCATCACGGCGAGTGTCGAGCCCACACCAATGAAATAGTAAATCGAGGTGTACCGACTCTGGAGAACCGATTGATTAAAGGTCACTGTTGAAGCAAGAAGATTGGCTTTTTTGAAACGTTGAATCCAGTGCTCTGAGAATCCAGCACTGCGAATAAAGGCAAGCTTGGATGACAGCTCATTAGTCATGTTTTGACGATTCGTACCTGCGACTGTCGATTGCATCGAGCGCTTGCTGCTAGAGCGTATCGAGCGTTTTGCTAGCAAGTAATAAAGGATTAAAGAGACGACTGGAACCAGTACCAACCATCCGCCTAAAACTCCTATCGCTAGTACAAAAATTAGAATGAATGGTAGGTCAAATAACGCATTTCCTAATGGCCCCGATAGCACACCTGAAATACGCTCTGACAACATCACTTGGTTTTGCTGACTAGAAGAAGCTGTTTGCTGATTTTGAGCATAGCTATTACGAAGCAGACGCTGCACGAGGGATTGAGAAATCTCACGACTTACTCGGTTGGAAACTGAAGCAAACACTCGGCTACGTAATGTTCTCAACCAACCCATCATCACAAACAACAACGCCGCGCCAATGGCGATACCTTGCAACTCATGCCCTGCATCACCACCAATCACATGGTCATAAATCGACATCGTGATGAAGGGAACAGCAAGCGCAAATAAGTTAGTGATAAAGCTGACCAATAACAATTTAGGAATGATGGGGCGAAACGCATGTAACCTTTCACCAACCCAATCAGGAGAGGCCTTCTCTAATGGTGGCCCTTCGATAACAATACAAAACTGAGGGACATCGGTGATGTCGTTATTGGCATTAAAGGCAACAAATTGCTTGGATTCCAAATGACCAGAGACCAGCTCATGTTCACCAAGTACCAGTAAGACCAATTTATGTTCACCAACTTCATCTAGGTTGGCAACCAAGCGATAAGGCAGTGCAAGCCTGTCGAACAAGGCAAACATATCGTCGATTGATTCAATGCCATTTTCATCGACCCATTGATGTGCGAACAACTGGATATTAGCATTAACTTCCAACTGCTTAAGAACGGAAAGGCTCTCGGTTTCTAAATGATTCATCACCTCTTGTCGACCGCTGGTATCTGCACGGTTGTTCGTACCTGAAGGGTTACCAATATCTAAACGATTCATACGACGGCCTCCTGATTGCTCTCGCTGTCGACCGTAATAGCTCGACTTTCCACTGTAATGATTCGATTAGCAAATTCGCGAAGCTTCGAATGGTAGCTCACCATCAGTATCGTGCGTCCTGCCGTTACTTCTTCTTCCAACACCTTAGCTAGATTCCCAAGGGCGTCTAAATCAAGTGAAGAATCCGGCCTTTCCAACATGATTATGGGTTTATCACTTGCCAATTGAGCCGCGATATTGAGCATTTTCACGTTACCCATACTCAACAAAGAAGCACTCGTATGGCCAATTTGTGTCTCTAGTCCATCGGGTAATCGAGTAATCTCTTTGGTTAAACCCAAACGCTTTGCATAGTCACTGGCGCTTTGCGTTTTCTCAGGGTCAAACCCGCACAAGTTGTCGAGAATAGTACCCGACACCAACTGCCCTTTAACGCCACAGTAGGCAGCAATATTGGTTACGGATGCGATTGAAACTGCAGCTCCGTTAATGAAGCACTCACCCGCTTTTAGATCATCAATACCTGCAATCGACGACAATAAATGACTGTTGGTGTGGCGATCCTCACTCTCTAACAAAACCAACTCACCTTTATTCAGTGTGACATCTGCATGAGAGAGTTCACCATATCTTTCAACGGTCGCTTGCTTGATTTCCAACGTCTCAAAGTCAGATAAGTGGTTCTCAACTTGCTCAGAATCTGAAGATTCCGATAATGATAAGTCACTCAATTTTTCTATTGCCTGATTGGCACTGTGTATTGAATTAAGCTTGATTCTAACCCCAACCAGAGCACTCAAAGGCGCAACCGCTCTGCCAGATAAGATAGAACATGCCGCCAAGCCACCAGTAGTTAACTGACCATCCAACACCCACAAGCTCCCCGTAATTACGAGTAAAACTGACGTGGCTAATGCGGCAAGCTGAATACATTCTTGGGCAAAGGCGTTCTGTTCTTCTTCTCTCGCTTTAGACTGAGAGCGAACGTTATTGAGGGATTTAAACTGATTGAAGATTCGAGACTCAACAGCCTGACGTTTGATTCCTTGAATGGTTTGGCTCAGTAAAATCAAGAACGCTTTTCGCTCCTGCTCATCTTGGGAAGCTTCTTCACTTAAGCTTTTAACGCGAATAGAAGATAACCAAACGATTCCGAGAGTAATCAGCCAAACTGCCAAAGGTATCGCCACCAGCTCACCGCCGATGTAAGCCACCAAGCCCAAGAAGATCAAGGCAAAAGGCAAATCAATAAAGCCTGCAATCACACCACCGGAATACCAATCTTTGACTTTGGATACAGAACCAAGCCCCTCTTCCACGCCGCCAACACCAATGTGGCGGAGATGGCCTGATGAAGCCGTTGTTACTCTTTCAACCAAAGTTTGATAGGTCGCTTTCTCGGTATTGCTGGCCGCGGCTGACAAAAGCCAAGTACGCACAAACCGGATCAATGCTTCCATGGCAACAGCCAACGCTGCACCCGCCAACAACAAAGTGGCAGTACCGTAACTTTGGTTAGGTAAAATACGATCGTAAATTTGCAAAACCGTTAACGGAACGGCGAGAGAGAGAAGATTTATGAGTAAAGAAGGCAGTAAGACTTTCCCCACCACCCCTTTGTTTTTCATTGAACTTGCGGGCATACACAATCCTTATCCATGCTTATGAAATAAGATTGGTACACCATGTTGAGTATTGCAAGGTAACGGACTGATTTAACGTGTTTTTCAATATAAATATGACACAGATCTTTCTACACAAATCTGTGGCTATACCCGTACCTTAAAAACTCTCCTTACAAACGCTCGTTACAAGTGCTCCTTACAAGTGCTCCTTACAAGTGCTCCTTACAAACAATTGTCGTAATCCGTTATCGCCTGCTTTAACTTTGAAAAGTCTGAGTTACATAAATACGGTTTCAGCGCTTCAAATTTATCTGAGGGCCACTCGTATATTTTGAATGACATGAGTTCGTCAATAACGGACTCATCAAAGCGGTATTTGACGACTTTAGCTGGAGAACCACCGACAATGCTGTATGGAGCGACGTCTTTAGTCACCACACTATTCGCTGCAACCACAGCGCCTTCGCCAATCGTCACACCGGGCATCACCATCGCTCTCATGCCTAACCACACCCCATCTTCAATGTGAGTGTCACCTTTGCCAATGTAGGCATCGTCGATTACATCCATAAATGGATACAGCGAAAACCAATCAACTCTGTGGGTATGGTTGCCACCCATTAAAATCACAACCTCTGCGCCAATGCAGACATAATCGCCGATATGGAGTTCGTCGATTTCCCATCGAGGCTCCCACTGGCGGCTGACTTCGTCGCCATGTAAATAACGGACGACAGATTGCTCGAACCCATTATCCCAGCAATCGCTGTAATAACTGTGTTGACCTTTTACGTGAATATTGGGGTTGGTTACGACTTCATGCAGCAACTCGAATTTGGACCAATGCTTCTTTTGCATTTTTACCTCTGAATGATCTATTAAGTTTTATTCGTTAACTATCAAAATGTTCGACGATGCAAATCCAAGGTGCACAAACTAACGCCCTATAAACACAGGGTTCACTGGGATGAATAGTGAGTATCACGCTTAAATCATAGCAATATCGCTAAAACTAAAGAGACGTCAGTGGATTCGAGGTTGCTTAAGAAGAGGAAGTAGTTTCAAAGTTTGCTCAGTTTTTATCGATAACTTGGTTGGATAATTTACAGGCGTAGTGTAACTGTTTAGTCGCGCCAATTTGACAGGAAGATGTGATTAATAAGGTTTCAAATTTCGTTTCGTGGAATACGGAATGAACAAGAGCCTGCGCGATTACACAGGCTCAAACTTAGACTCAGCTATAAACTTCGGAGCTCGCTTGGAGCTGGGCTCAGCGACTACATGCGTGCAAGCTGTACTTTTCTGTCTTTATTCACCACGCAGAAGTTACCGCGCTTAGTACGACACTTAGAGCATCGTTCGCATTCAACAGGGCTTCTATCCCCTTCCTTCCAACGCTTCACTAAATGGGGTTCAGAAAGCAGCGGTCTTGAAAGCGCGAAGTACTCAATGCCCGTGTTGTTTGCAATCGCTTCGATAGCATCAAAATCCGTTAGACCACCAACCGTGATCACTGGGATATTAACGTCTTGGCTAATCGCGTGACCATACTCATGGAAGTAGCCTTCAGCTTGAATGGTAAAACCATCGTGCGACTCGCCAATCATAGTGTCTGCTTTGCCATGAATATTGCCTGACACGACAATGCCATCCACACCCACTTGTTCAAGCTTTTTACAGACAATACGTGTTTCCTCAAAGGTGACGCCACCTTCAAAAAACTCGGATGCCGTGAGCTTAACCAAGATAGGGAAATCATCACCCACCAGCTTACGTGTCGCGGTATAGATCTCTAACAAAAATCTCATGCGGTTTTCTAAGCTACCGCCGTATTCATCTTCACGTTGGTTGTAATAAGGGCTTAGAAATTGGTTAATCAGGTAAGTGTGAGCGGCATGAACTTCAACGCCATCAAAGCCTGACTTTTGTGCTCTCAAAGACGCTTGAGCAAACGCATCAACAATGTAGTCGATCTCGTCTGTGGTCATCGCTTTACCTAGTGTTTGAGTGCCTTTTTCTGGAACCTCACTTGGTGCGTAGATCACTCGTTCGCCAAGATCATGCGTGGTTTTGGTGCCACCATAAGCTAATTGCATCACGATTTTAGAGTCGTTGTCGTGCACCAGTTGAGTCAGCTTTTGATACTCTTCAATGAATGAGTCGTTATACATACCCATCATGCCTGCATTCGGCTTTTCTTCTTCAACAATGTTCGCGTAGCCCGTCACGATCAGGCCGACTTCACCTTGAGCCAACTCTTCATAGATAGCGTACAGTTTATCTGTCATATGCCCATCTTCGGTGGCCATATTTTCCCACGTTGCACTTCTCATGAAGCGATTCTTTAGTGTCATCTTGCCAATGTGGGTTTCTGTAAACAAAGTGCTCAAGTGTCTTCCTCTCAAAATCGTGTTACGCAAGTTACCCATTAAGCATGGGCACTGATTCAGGCGGATACTACAGAGAATAAGGCAGCGAAAACTTAATCTAGATTAAGAGAGCGGCACTCTCATGTGAGAAAGATATAGAAAGCATCAAAAAGAGATAAAAAAGATTGGAGAAATGGTAACAAAAGAAAGTCGCTAAGTTTTAATAAGCGACTTTGTTCAATTTAATCTGGACTAAGTCAATGGTTCTTACGAGAGGTGTCCACCTGCGAATTTCTGCCTGCTAACAGTTATTTGAACTCATAGGTGTAAGACGCGCCAACACTGTTATTTTCACCGAAATCGTCCTCAGCAAAAATAGTGAAGAAGTTGAATGATTGAGCGTCACTCAACTTGTAGCTTGCACCGACGCCTGCCCAATACCCTGAATAATCATCAGACCCCATTGAACCGCCACCGAAGCCCATAATCGACCACTCATCCGTAATCGTTTTTAAACCAAAGGCACCAATGTAGCCACCATGTGTTGAACTCGGCATCAATACATAATCAGAGCCAACGTTATCATCATCGAAAACCGCCACTTCGCCATCATTATAACTGTAGCCAGCCATAGGGAAGATTTGCCAACCGAACGGCTCAATGTCGAAATAACTCAGTGGTATAAACGTACCAATACTGTAGTTGTTCTTATAAGCATCGTTGTCGTATTCAGAGCGGCTAAAGTTGAAATTGACGATCCCCATAGGCAACAACCATGAACCGCCTACTCGCCACTCTTCACCGTCAGCATTAACACGAGCGTTGATCATTCGCGCTTCATCAAGCCCAATAGACCCAGAGAACTGCAGATCTTCGTTATAAGCAACGCCAGCTTTGGTTACGATTTTAGTCGGATCATCAGGGTGCTTCTCTTCAGCAAAAGCACCCGTTGAAAATAAAGACACTAAAGTAATGATTAGTAGATTACGTAATGTCATTAGAAGGTCGCGCTAACACCAACAAAGTGGATACGGCCATCGAATGAACCGTCAACCATGAATCGGTCCATATCTACTGAACCCAAGTCAGCATATTCGTAGAACACGTCAATTAAGATATCATCCCAATAGGTAGATGCACCCACTGAGTAGCGATACTGCTCACCAACGGGAAGATCAACATACTGCATTGTCGGGTCGTCTTGTGGAGAAGTTTCGTAAGAGAAACCGGCTTTCAAACGCCAGTCTGAGTTAAGTTGGTAATCTGCACCAACTGCAAACTTCCATACATCGTCCCAATCGCGCAATAGTGTTTGATTAATTGGAAGGTTACCATTTTGGTTTGTACCCAAATCTAAAACAGTGCTATCCCATTGACTCCAACGATGAAATTGCACACTAGCTAATAGATCAAGCTGAGTATTAAATGCATAACTCAAACTGGCATCAACAATTTCAGGTACATCTATACCAGTATTTAATGAACGCTGGCCGCCAGTAAATACATTCACATCATTGTTAAATTCATGTTCGAGTTTAGAACGATAACTAGCACCCAATTTAAGCTTGTCTGTCGGTGTGTACATTACGCCAAGGTTATAGCCATAAGCCCAATCAGTGTCTTGCTTAGCTGTAAAAAGAGAGGATGATTGCTGTAATGCAGCCCAACTTAATTGTACACCCGCCCCAACCGACCACTGGTCATTCAGTTGGTAACTCAGTGATGGATTCACTTGCATCGCAGTAAGCGTAATATCTTGAAGTAAAAGATGACCTGCCCATTCGTTACCGTAATCAACGCTAGAGCCACCAACGGCACCAAGTGCAATACCAAGGTGTAATTTGTCAGTGACTTGATGCGCGTGGAAGACACCAAATGAAGGCATCACTGTATGTGCTTTACCGTCTTGCTTATCGCCGTTGTCTTGATACTGCATCTCAAGATCGAACGCCATGGTATTGATGGTCGTTTTGCTTTCGCCCATGTGAGACATAGTGGCAGGGTTTGTCCACATCGCCGCTGCAGATCGAGTGTAAACACCGTCGCCAGCACCAGTAGTACCAGCGTTGGCAACGACAGCTTCTTGCAAAAACAGGCCACTTGCGAATGCATTTAAGCTCGTAAAAATTGCAGTGGCAGCTAGAGAGTAAGTAAAAGTTTTGTTCATCAGAGCGCTCATTTAGCCTTAGACATTAAATTGCTCTAAGGTTACCGCAAAGCCCCATAAACAAAGGGAATATCGATTATTCCTGTACAAACATTATTTGAACTTTCTTGCTAAGTAAGAGCGTGGCTTGTCAGGATGAATTTCACGCTGTGCTGCTATCGCTCGGTTCTTACCTAACCCTACTTTGATCTGATACCAAGTTTCGTAGAACACAGCCATTCCGGGGCTTGACCACCAAATCTTGTTGTAGAGTTTCTTATTAGCAGCGACGACATCTGGCGACCGATTCGCACACTCAAGTGCCAACGCATAGGCTTCAGCGTAAGGATCTTCGGCAATCTTGGTCACCAACCCATATTCTTTAGCGGTTTCACAGTCGATCACTTTGGCCGTCATCGCCATTTCAAGGGTGTGATCTTTACGCATCAGCTCTCTAAAAGCGATAGCGCCTCCCATGTCTGGAATCAGACCCCACTTTGCTTCCAATATAGAGAAGTTCGCATCCGGGCTAGCAATTCTAAAATCACCCCCACTGACCAATTGCAGGCCGCCTCCCCAACAACGACCATGAATCGCAAAAATGACAGGGCATGGAATATCTCGCCAACCCAATGAAAAGCGTTGTGCAGCGTTAGGCAATGTCGGTAGCCATTTAAACAAGAGCTTCATCGCCCCAGATTTACTGGTTAATAGGGACTTAACATCAAGCCCTGAACAAAAATCAGAACCCTCACCTTTTACTATTACGGCACGAATCTCGGTGTTCTTTTTCAGCTGAGTCACCATGTTATTCACGCCTTGAAACATTGCCATATCAATAGCATTGAGCTTATCGGGTCGATTCAACACAACCGTCGCAATTTGGTTTTCATCGATAGAACAAGTAATACGATCGAGGTTTGGCATGGTGGCTACCTTATCAGTGGTCAGACCTTTAGGTTATACATTTTATTAACATATGCCAAACTTGCACATTAAGAAGCGAGACCTGTGTTGCTTAACGTCTTTCCCTTTACACAAACGACATCAACAAAAAAGCAGTGATGGATCGCTCCATTCACTGCTTTTCATCCGTAGCTTTTATCGCCAATGGCTTTGATTGCCAGTAGCTTTGATTAGCAATGGCTTTCGGTCATGAGCAAAACCTATGTTCTTCGAGATTTCAGTAGCAAGAAGATAAAGTAGCTGCCAGCAATAATGGAAACTAACGTCCCTGCCGCAAGCTGCGCTCGGAACACTACCACTTGCCCTAAGCAGTCAGAAAATAGCATATATTCTGGTAACTTAAACCAAAGCGCTGAACATTAAAAAGGCCATTGAAATTCATCATTTCAATGGCCTTCTCGTTCCTACTAGCCAGGCAGCTAGCTAATTACCTAAGCAACTAACTGAGCTGAGACTCTCTCGCTTCTTGGCTACTGAAACCACGCAAAATGTTAAACAGGGTAATCAATGTGAACAGCATGATAACGAGCGATAAATGCCACGCTTCCCCTAACCCTAACTGAACCAGGCCCATACTCACCATTGAAGACACCACCATCTGCCCGCCACCAGACATCGCAGCCGCCGCGCCAGCGTTCTTCTTATAAGGCAACATCACTAACGCCTGAGCACAAGGTAACGCAATACCATTACCAAGGATCATCAAGAACTGGCCAAGCATGAGATACAAAGGTTCGAGTGGACAGAAGAACAGCCACAAGGCCGCAGCAACGTGCAATACAGGTGTGCATAACAGAGTTTTCTTGTTACCCAGCATAGGGCGAATACGGTTACATAAGCCTGTTCCGCCAAGCATGCCTAATGCTGGAATCACCGCCCACATCGCGTATTCATCTGACGTCATACCAATCTGGTTTTGCATGATAAATGGCATCACCGACACAGTGGTGATCATCAAGCTAAAGTTAAGCCAACCGATACTCGCAAAGCTCATAAAATAACGAGAAGTGAGTAACTCTTTATATTGAGAAACCATTCTCTTAGGCGAAGGGATCGCCGAAACCTGAGTGACGGTTTCCTTAAATTTGAACGCTAACACCACCCAAGCTAATGAGACATAGCCAAGTAGCGAGATAAACACCATGCTCCAGCCAAAATGGAAGTTAATGAATCCACCGATAACGGGCGCGATCAAAGGTGTTATAGACGCAACCATAGCAATGTAAGACATCGCCAAAGGCAAGTCTGCCCCACTGAATCTGTCTCGCGTAGAAGCACGAGCAAGTACCGCGCAACAACCGGTTCCTAAGCCTTGCAGGAATCGCCCCATCACCATGCTAGTAAACGAATGGCTGAAGAAGATGATCATCAATAACCCAAGCATGGCAATCAACAAACCGCTTAGCAGTACCTTCTTGCGTCCCAAAGCATCGGAAATAGGGCCATAAATAAACTGGGAAGGACCAAAGCCCAATAAATACACACTCACCAAAAGCTGAGCTTGCTCTAGCGAGACATCAAAGTCTTTGGCGATCCAAGGTAAAGAAGGAAACACCAAGCCCATACTGAGCTGGCCGATACTGATGACCAAACACGCAAGTAAGATCGATTTAAAATCAAATCCACGACTCATCGTTTAATACGTCCATTTGAATAAAAATCGTGCGTATCTAACTCACAACATAAAAACTGAGAAAATAGCGAAAATGCTGCTGGTGAGTTGTTCATAATGCTCCGACGGGATCAAATAGAGAAAGGCACAGTAAACATACGTGAGCTTGTATAATCATACAATAGGCGTTCAACTAAATATGTGAATAGTCACTTTTCAGCAACCTCGGCTTTCCGCCAATCGGTCACAAGCGCTAGACTAACACTAGATGCTCATAATCAAGGGATTTCAATGAACACTCATCACCGTATTTTTTCATGTGCTTTGGCGCTGCTTGCCTCTGGTCCTATAACGTCAGCCTTTGCATGGCAGGCAGAGAAGATCACCGACGGACTCGTGATCCCTTGGGGGCTGGCTTATGTCAACGATAAGTCCATGTTAGTCACAGAAAAATCAGGCGTCATTAAACATGTCGATTTAAAAACAGGCGATCAAAACACACTGTTCAGGCTGCCCAATGTATGGGCGAAAGGCCAAGGTGGATTATTGGATATCGCACTCTCCCCTTTTGAAAACGGAAAGCTCTACGTCACTTACAGTAAAGACGTCGATAGTGAAGGCGTAACGACACTGGCTTCTGCTAATTACAGCAATAATGAAGTCACCAATTGGACAGATGTGTTTGTATCTAAATCTAGAACGGACACCGGACGTCACTTTGGTAGCCGTATCACCTTTGATGATAGCCACCTGTATTTTTCAATCGGCGACCGTGGTGATCGAGACAACGGCCAAGACACCATGACTCACGCCGGATCAATATTACGACTGAATGCCGATGGAAGCACACCAAGCGATAACCCATTCACGGATAACAACAAAGTGCTCAATGAAATTTGGAGCTTTGGCCATCGTAATCCACAAGGTCTGTATTACGATTTCCCGACTCAAAAGCTTTGGTCGATTGAACACGGCCCTCGCGGTGGTGATGAAATTAACCTAATAAAAGCGGGTGCCAACTATGGGTGGCCTGTCACCTCACACGGAAAAGAGTATTGGGGCCCTATCAGCGTTGGCGAATCGGAAACCAAAGATGGTATTGAAGCGCCAAAAAAAGTCTATGTTCCTTCAATCGCTCCGGGGAGCTTGATTGTTTACCAAGGCGATAAGTACCCAGAGCTGAAAGGCAAACTGCTGGCTGGCGCACTAAAACTTACTCACATCAATATTGTGACAGTCAATGAACAAGGTGAGGCAATCGAGGAAGAACGCATTTTAGAGGACTTGGGCGAAAGGGTAAGAGACATCGAAACTTCACCAAACGGAGACATCTTCTTCAGCACTGATAATGGCAACCTGTACCGCTTGAAAAAGTAGCCGAGACCTCGTTCAAGTAAAGGCACTTACCTTACAACGACATTTATAAATATAAGCCGTTAAAAGTGGGCTCAACGCCCAGTTAGCGGCTTTAAATTTGCAAAAATGAATGCGCTAAAACAGTGCATTTACTCCAAATTCGTCATCAATTTCGACCACCTTTTTCACAAAAACTACAACAAATCACCATACAACTGTAACTCCATGATATTTAAGGAATGCAAAGTTTGACTACCCCCAAGTTTCTGCAACCTTTCCCTATGTATTCGATTGACTATCCCCTGATTTGATTTAGACTCGTTCCCGGCTAGAAAGAAAGTTCTTTGTATATAAACATTTCGTTGGATTACTAGTAACCCCGTTGTGTTGTACGCAATAGCAATAAACTTTTCCACGCTATCAGTGCCACAATTGGCTCAAAATAAAAATTTAATTTTAGGATATCATCATGTCTAACACAGTTACTGGTACAGTAAAATGGTTCAACGAAACTAAAGGCTTCGGCTTCATTCAACAAGAAAACGGCCCAGACGTATTCGCACACTTCTCTGCTATCACTGGCGACGGTTTCAAAACTCTTGCTGAAGGCCAAAAAGTTGAGTTCGTAGTATCTCAAGGTCAAAAAGGCCCACAAGCTGACAGCATCAAAGTACTTTAATTTAGTATTTTAAAGCTTTCTAAAAATAGCCAGCCTCTGCTGGCTATTTTTTTACCCGCTATTCAGAGATTTAAGGTAATATTCCCCTTCACTATTTCTACCTAAGACACCCTCTCAATGGCTCTTAAACCGACAATCTACAAGTTTCGTATCTCTTTAACCGATATGAATCGCGACTATTACGACTCTTTCAATCTAACGGTTGCACAACACCCTTCTGAAACAGAACAGCGAATGATGGCTCGAATCATGGCTTTCTGTATCAATGCGTCTCCTGAACTTGAGTTCACTAAAGGGTTGTCTAGCATTGAAGAACCCGATTTATGGCAGAAGTCGTTAGACGATCAAATCCTAGAATGGGTCGATGTGGGCGAACCCGATCCAGAGCGTGTTAAGAAGGCAACTCGCCTATCTAAATCAGTACGCGTATTCAGCTTCAACACTAAATCAAACGTTTGGTGGGAGCAGAACAAAGGTAAATTCGGCTACCTAAAAGCTCAGATCGTTCGTCTAGACAACGATGGTATTGAGCAGCTAGCGGCGATGACACAACGTACGATGGATCTTTCAGTCATGCTGACGGGTAACTCTGCTTTCATTAACAGCGATACTCAATCGGCAGAAGTAACGTGGGAAGAGCTACAGAGTAATGACTGAGCGTCCAACCCCGAATAATTCGCAAACAGCAGCTAGCCAGCTAGAAGAAGCCAAGCAACAAGCCGACGCGCAGCAAGAAATCAAAGCTAAACAACAAGCTAGAACCAAGCTTCACCAGTGTTTAAAAGAAGCAGGTTTAGGTTCAGTCAAAGCGCTCTCGACAGGCTACGAGAAAGAGCTGTCGTCATTTATTGATGAAAACCACGCTTTGTTTAAACACGCTTGCGAGAACAAGCCGGAGAACTCTGCACGTCAGACGTTGCTTGGCTTGCTAACCAAGGTACATATCGATGCAAGCTATCGCTTTGAAAGCAATAAAGAAGCGAATGAGGCGATGCAAAATGTATTCGATAATACAGTGGGAACTGAGCACAGCGACAAGTTACAAAACTCTAACGCTCAACAGTTAAAACTAGTCACGCATTTGTGGTTGTTCATTCAAGGACGACTAGGAATGGATTACAGCCTAGCCAATGATCACGCAGCTGTAGCCGCTACGCTACTGTCTCGTATATCGAGAAGCAGTGATGATGAGATTCGCGTAGAGTTCATGGCGAGTTTTTACGATGGTTTGAGCATCTATCAAGCCGAGAACAAGCCATCCGGTATTGTTCACCACTTAAAGCGTTTGTTTAACCTTTCTTAAGCACTCCACCAGCGACTGATTCTAGTTACGCTCTATATGCTTTCAACAAACGTTAAGATATAGAGCGTGCTTTTTCTGCTTGGCCGCAACAGATTCCCTATTACGTTCATTCCTCACTTTAGGGAATGGCGAAAGTGAATAAGTCGCTCATTCTTCACTTTAGGGAATAACAGCATTTTCAGCCATTACAGTTGACTTCATTGCAGGCGTAAAAAAGCCCCGCATAAAGCGAGGCTTAGAATATTTTCAACGAACTTCAATTTACAAAGGCTAAATCACGTGCATCCAATAACGAAACGTATTAACGCAGGCCGTGTAAGAATTCGTGGCGCGTTGCTGGGTTTGATCTGAAGATACCGCCCAGAGCTGTTGTTGTCGTTTCGCTAGTCGCGTCCATTACACCGCGTGATTTCACGCAGTAGTGAACCGCATCCATGGTGACAGCAACGTCATCAGTTTCGAGTAGCGTTTGCAGTGCAACAAGGATCTGCTGCGTCATACGTTCTTGAACTTGTGGGCGCTGAGCAAAGAATCGAACAATACGGTTAATCTTTGAAAGGCCGATGATTTTCCCACGAGGGATATAAGCGACCGCAGTCTTACCATCAATCGTCACTAAGTGGTGCTCACAAGTACTGGTCACGGTAATGTCTTTTACTCGTACCATCTCACGAACGCCCATCTTGTTTTCGATTACCGTAATTTTAGGGAAATTGGCGTAATCCAAACCAGAGAAAATTTCATCCACGTACATTTTAGCAATACGTTGCGGTGTTTCTTCCAGACTATCGTCCGTAAGATCAAGTTCAAGGAGAGTGAGAATCTCACGCATATGGTGTTCGATTCGTTCCTTTTTCTCTTCTCGGCTAACCTGGTTTGGACTCATTGGTGTCTCTAAACCACGGCTTGCTAGCGCATCTTTAACCAACTTCGCTGATTCGCTAAGACCTGACATTGAACTTCCTCTTTTATTACCCCTTCTGGATGGCAAACAAGGATACTCGGAATTTTGAATAAATACACCCATATTTTAAGGGAGGTCATTATTTACGGGGCTTAAACTGTGCTAGAGTGGCTAGAATTTCGTTGGCGAACCATCATGATTTGATAACTATTGAATCCCTATTGCCAACCGCCAAATCAAAATAATAACGATCAAAGGATTTCAATTATGGGCTGTTGCGACGCTCCGGGCTTGATGCCAATTGAAGAAGCACTAGATAAGCTGCTATCACCAATTCAACCTATTCAAACGACCTTATCACTGCCATTAGCAGAAGCATTGGGTTACGTACTTGCTGAAGATATTCTATCCCCTATTTTCGTCCCTCCTTTTGATAACTCAGCAATGGACGGCTATGCACTGCGCTTAGCAGACCTAGAGAACAGTAAAGTGCTGCCTTTAGCGGGCAAGTCCTTTGCAGGTCAACCTTTTGAAGGTGAATGGCCAGCAAACACCTGTATTCGCATTATGACTGGCGCAAAGATCCCGGAAGGTTGTGACGTCGTAATCATGCAAGAAAACACGGCTGAAACTGACGCTGGCATTGAGATTCAGCAAGACGACATCAAGCTGAACAATAACATTCGCCCTACCGGTGACGACATCAAGCAAGGCGATATCGTTCTTAGCCGTGGCGAACGTTTAACACCTCGTGACATTCCAATGATTGCTTCGCTCGGTGTGAGTCATGTAACTGTGGCACACAAACCTAAAGTCGCTTTCTTCTCTACTGGCGATGAGCTCAAGCCATTAGGTCAGCCTCTTGAAGATGGTCAGATCTACGACAGCAACCGCTACGGTATCAAACCACTGATTGAAGCGTTTGGTTGCGAAGCAATTGACCTAGGTATTATTCCTGATTGCCCTGCAACGCTTAAAGAAACCTTTGTAAAAGCGCAAGAACTGGCAGACGTAGTTGTCACTTCTGGTGGCGTAAGTGTCGGCGAAGCTGATTACACCAAAGACATTCTTGAAGAGCTTGGCGAAATCGGCTTTTGGAAACTAGCAATCAAACCAGGTAAACCATTCGCATTTGGTGAGCTAGACAACGCTTGGTTCTGTGGCCTACCGGGTAACCCAGTATCAGCAATGATGACTATGTATGTGTTAGTTCAGCCTATGCTGGCTAAATTAGCTGGTCACACAGCATGGACAGCACCAGAGTCGATTCCTGCTATCACTAAATCTGCATTCAAAAAAGGCCCAGGCCGTACTGATTACCAACGTGGCATCTACTCGATTGAAAACGGTAAGTTTGTAGTAGAAACAACAGGTAACCAAAGCTCTGGCGCTTTCCGCTCAATGAGCTTAGCAAACTGCTTTGTGGTACTAGAGCGCGAACGTGGCCGTGTTGAAGTCGGTGAAACGGTTCAGATTCAACTGTTTAACTCCACGCTTTACTAACGAGGCTTGCTGATGGAAATACTGTCTGACGCAGAGATGCTTCGCTATAACCGCCAGATCATTCTCAAGCAGTTTGATTTTGAGGGTCAAGAAGCGCTGAAACAGAGCTCGATTTTGGTGTTAGGTGCGGGTGGTTTAGGCTGTGCCTCTGCTCAATACCTTGCGACTGCGGGTATTGGTAAGCTAATGCTGATCGACGACGATGTTGTCGAGCTTTCAAACTTGCAACGACAAGTGCTTCACACCGATGCTGATATTGGTAAGAAGAAAGTCGTTTCAGCCGCTGAATCATTACAGGTGTTAAACCCACACCTTAGAGTTGAAACGGTCGACCACAGACTTGATGACGAGGCACTAGCAAAGCTCATTGAAGCGCATTCGTTAGTACTTGATGCCAGCGACAACGTTGAAACGCGCAATCAACTTAACCGTTTGTGTTACGCCTCAAAAACGCCACTTGTATCGGGCGCTGCGATTCGCATGGAAGGTCAGATTAGTGTCTTCACTTATCAAGATGCTGACGCACCCTGTTACCAGTGTTTAAGCGCTCTATTTGGCAACGCTGCTCTAAGCTGTGTTGAAGCCGGTGTGATGGCACCTGTTGTTGGCATGGTAGGCGCGGCTCAGGCTTTGGAAGCTATCAAGGTTATTGCCAAGTTTGGACAACCAAAGCAAGGCAAACTTTTGATTCTCGATGCCATGTCTCACAGCTGGCGTGAAATGAATTTAATAAAGATGCCTAATTGTTCGGTGTGTGGTAAGTAATAAAAAGAGCCAAAGCCCATTGAGTTGGCTTTGGCTCGTTACCCTAATACGTTGTTAATGATTAGAAGTATATTCAGAAGCGACGTAATCTAGCTCCTTTTGCTCTGTGAGCATCTCAACTACAATTTCAGGTAGTGATGGAACCCCATGAAGAAAACCTTGTTGGTTAAAGCCGCCTAGAGCTTCCAGAAATGCACAGGTGTCTTTATTTTCAACACCCTCATAGATAATACGTGCGTTTTTTACCGAAACGAGCTTCTTAACTTCATCGATTTTTTGCATGTAATCAATGTTATGGCAAAGTCCCCATGTAATGGTTTTATCTATTTTTATCTCACTAATAGGCAGTTTGACAATACGTTCAATATTCGATGCTTCCATCCCAAAGTCATCTATAGAGATCTCAAAACCATTCAACCTTAGCCGTAAAATATTTGCCAACAATTCTTTTTCAATATTGCCTGAAAGCCCCTTTTCAGTCAGCTCTACAACGATAGTATGCTCAATACCTTGCTTATAGATCTCGAGTAGATTATCGACAACAGATTCATCAGTCAGTAAATTAGGATCGATATTAATTGAGAACCTCAACGATTTATCAAGTTCACTGAAGTGGAGATGATAATCCTGAATGAATTTATTTATCACGATATTGGTAAAAACCTTTTGCTTTCCTAGCTCTTCAATTACTGGCAAAAAATAGCTCGGTGGAAGTAAGGTCCCGTTTTCATCAGACCATCGTGACAACACTTCAAACCCCGAAATAACATTTATATCCGAAACAACTTGCGGCTGATAAACCAGATTGATGGGAAAATCGTCATCGATGATTGTTGCACGGTTACCAAAGCCAAGCTCGCTTTTGGTTATGGTTTCAACTTCAAGTGCTTTATCAACCAACTCACTTATTTGGTTAGCCCAAATAGGCTTTTCTAGTGAAGCGACAACATTTAACTCATAGAGCTTTCCAAGCATACTCACCGAGCTAACAATGGATTTATCCAAACCTGAAATAATGATTATTTTAGACTCAACATTTTGTTGCGACATCATACTCAAGAGTTCAAATCCATCGCCATTGGGCATCATGATGTCCATAATCACCAAATCAAATGATGCGTTTTGCATTTTGCTCATTGCATCGAACGCATTTTCTGCAAACTGTAGAGATGTTTTTTTATTAGATAAAGAGACCGCATTTTTAATGACCTCTCTCGATAGTTCAACATCGTCAACAATCAATACTGTGTTATTCATTCTCTTCACCTTTATAGTTTGCAATAATATCCATCCAAGTGCGTTGTGATTTCATTTTCTTTGAATCCAAGTTCATGACCTTCATTGATCTATCGTTACTTCTTACACTTCGATACTCGCAGCCCAATGAAAAAAACAGATCAAAAATCCTTTTGCTTTTCAGTAGTATATAAAGCTCTTTATCTGGATTTAAGCTTTGTAGATACTTGTACGCCTCTCTGCCCATTGTGTCTGTAAATGACGAATAATGAGTGCAGTTAAAAGTAACAACTAAATGTGCTCTATCTTCTTTAGATACTAAGACTTGCTCCAAAAAATCTGCTGCAAGATTATAGTTAGCACTTAATAAGTGTCCGATTAATTGCCCATTAACCGTGACGAGCGTTAACTCTCCAGAATATTGATTTATTATTTTTTCAATAATTACCTTTCTACTCATACCTAAATCTTCTAAATTACTGAGCATAACGTTATCCTCATATTCAAAGATGACATCAATTAACTTGGTAATCTTCCCAAGAAGGAATGAATTATTTGAGTTAATCACCGTAACTTCTGTTTGGACGTGCATGTTCATATCAATATAACCGTTATTATTAAATTTATTCGTTAACCCTGTGAGAACTGTTTGTGAGTCGTTTGCCTCCCAAACATCAAATATGTTGACTCCAATAAGGTCCAGTAACTCGTTTTGACGTTTTAAGTGGGGAGTTGTTACTCCTCTTTCCCAACGGCTTAGTGTCACAACGTCCAGGTTGTTAAAGTTAGAGTTACTTCTTTGAATCGCATCAACAAAATTAGTTTGAGACAAACCATTATTAACACGAAACGTACGTATAATATTTCCAAACATAGCTTTATTTTCTTATTCGTTATTGTGATTTAGCTTATTTTTAATTAAATACGAACAAAAGCTAAGGGCAAGCTGTGATTGAATAATTTGAAAATGCCCAGCTACTCTCAACACTTATTGGATGATAGTTATTTTCATAACAGTTTGGGCATTATCTTGATGACAATGCCCATAACTCTCAGAAAAACAGATGAAAATAATACATGAAGATCCGAAGATGGCTTACCCTCAGGTTATAGGTAGGAGTATTTAACTAAGTTAGCAAGTACCACCTGATAAAGCGCAATGAAGCTTTAGCTTTAGATCGCTCGGGTTGAGCGGTTTGGTTAGATAACACGAAAAGTATTGGTCCATTCGAGCCTCTTCTTGAATGGTAGCTCGTGCCGTAACGGCAATTATAGGTAACGATGGCTTACGCTTTTCCAACTCAGAAGCAAGCTCAATGCCATCCATAACCGGCATTGAAATATCCGTCAGTACAACATCAAAGTCATGTTCAGAAGCGAGTGCTAAAGCCTCCAAACCATCATTCGCGGTCATGCATTCACAACCTAGCTCGTTTAAGTGGAACTCTAGAATTTCTCGGTTGAACTCAACATCATCAACGATCAAGGCTTTTTTACTTGTGCAGTCTAAGCGCTCTCTAACGTTATATACCTGTTCAGCAACACCGTTAGAACACTCAAGAACATTCATAATTTCTTGAGCTGGGAGTGAGATAACAAAAGTACTACCGGTGCCGAGCACACTCTCAACACGCAACGAACCCTTCATTAACTCTACGATGGTTTTAGTTATCGCCAAGCCCAAGCCAAAACCAAACTGTTGGTCTTCTTGATTAACCTGTTCAAAGCCGTTAAACACCGCATCCAATTTATCTTGGGGAATACCGACTCCAGTATCGCTTACGGAGATATTGAATGCTCTATCGTCGGTTGAAACTTCTATTGTCACCCCTCCCTTGTTTGTAAACTTCAATGCGTTCGAAACTATATTATTGATTGCTTGCTTAATACGAAGCTCATCAATCATCAATGTTGTCGAAGCATCGACATTGCATATAATATCAAGCGACAATTGTTTAGACTCGCTAAGCGGAAAAAACGTATTTTCAATTTCGCGCATCAAACTCATTACTGACAGGCATTTAGGGTTTAATGAATAGCTTGCTGCTTTTACTCTTTCAAAATCCAATAGGTCATTCACAATGCCTAAAATAGTATTGCTCGCACTCGAAATACCGTTCAGCTGATGGCGATATTCGTCAAAGTTTTTGCTATGGCTTAGCATATGTGTATAACCAATAATCGCGTTCAGTGGCGTGCGAACCTCATGGGACACATTTGAAAGCAGCACCGATTTCTGTTTATTGGCCTCACTCGCCTCTTGCGCTGCTATCTCGTACTGCTTCGTTCGCTCTTCAACTTCATATTCAAGCCCTTCAATCAAATTTTGAATCTGGATCCCAGCCTCAGAATAAGCCTTTGAAAGCTGTTCAATTTCGTCTCCATTACTATAAACAGTATGTCTGGATTTATTAAAATCACGCTGCTTTAGATATTTAGCTTGTGCGATCAATTTAGAAATAGGTATCAGCATCTTATTCACCGCGATTGAGTTAATAGCTAAAAACAGACCAAGCAAAAGGATATAAGCAAAGAACAGGCGTTTGATCAACGAGTTATCACCAGATAAAACCAGCTCTTTGGTGGTCGCATAACTGGAACGAATCACATGCTCTGGCGTGACTAAAATCAACCTCCAACCGGTTTGACGGTTCTGAACAAAAGTGACATTGAAAACACCTTTTTCGCCACTTACCACAAAACTACCCAAGTAATGTGACATGATATGGCTTCCGACACTCTTTTGAATTTGTTCATCAAAAACACTTTCAGACATCAATTGGTCGACATTCTGTTGTAGATTCGACGCGATAAGCTTGCCGCTGTCGTCTACTAAGAAATAACGGTATTGGAATTCATCGATCATATTTTCAAAAGTCAGTGAACGAGAAAAATACTCTAAATCTAAATCAAATTTGAGTAACGCGTTATCCCAGTGCTCTGGACGGATATAAATGGCAAACTTAGTGACGTGCCCCACTTTAACTTCTTTCCCTATATAGAAATTCTTGTAGTGGATCATGCGACTAAAATCGACAGAAATAGAGCGGCTTACAATACCATTTTCGGTGATAGAGACTTCTTGGTTGCGTTCAGTGTCAATAAAAAGCACCTTTTTGATAAAAGGCTTACGCTCTGTGTTGATATAAGCCAGTTGTTTATTACGAAGTGCCTCGTTTTTCGATTCATTAACAAAATCATGAGCAAAATCAATCGCTACATGCTCCACTTCCTCAGTGATCAGCTCGACCTCTTTATCGAGGGTTACACTTTGAGCTTTCACAAAGGTAAGTAGAAGCTTTTTGTTATTTCCCGTAATGCTCTCCTTTATCTCTTCAAATTGGTTTTGTGAAGAAACCTGAACGATTTCGATAGCGGAGTACGTAAGCAACACCACAAATAGAACCAGTATTGTTGCGTTGGTGAAAATGATTTTATTTTTAAAAGACACGTTCCTATCCTCCAACTTAAGCGTCAAAAAGTTGAATCATGGCGTTAGACACATCCATCAAAATCTTTTTTCCGGCACTTTCATTGATTACCGCGTCGTAGTGCTCCAATTTAAGACAAATTCTTGCAACCTCTGTAGCCCCGCAAGATAACGCAATGCCTTTCACTTTATGGGCGAGCGCTCGATTGGACTCACCTCCTTGAAGAATATCATCATTAACCTTGTGCAAACTTCTAATAGCAATCTGACGAAATCGAACGCCAATATCCGATTGAAAGTTACAACCCGTCGCCATTAAAAATACATTTGTGTCGATGCTATACATACCAATTTCTCCCGCCTTCGTGACCCCCCTTAATTTTGACCGTCTGTTACAAAACTGATATGGCAGATCGAGAATTTAAATAACCGGCATGCCTAATGGCATTGTCTGTTTTTTAACTTGGCTTATGCCATATTCACTGCTGGCTACATTTGGACAATAGATCACACTTTTTATGATTATCGAGTGAAAATAATGGCTCAACTTTTCAGACATACTTTTAGACGCTTGGAACAATTAGGTCGAGTGTCTATAAAACAAATATTTGGCGTAACGGCCTTCTATGTAGATCACGTTTTGCTCGTTCTACATAAAAGTGGGGAGCTGTACCTCAGAGGAACACCGGCACAAGAAGGCTACTTTATTAACAAGGGCTACCCCAAGGTGAATGCGAGCGTACTTGGAGTAAGTCAGAATGCGGATTATTACAAGTTGCCAGCAAACCCTTGGAGCAAGTATTCTTTGACTCTATGTGAAGCAGAAATCGCACTAGAGCAAATAAAGAGATCACGAAGCAGTTATATTTCTGCTCCCGAAAGGCTCAAAGACTTACCCAACATGCGATTCTCAACTGAGCAACTTCTTGAGAAAGCGGGTATAAACTCCATTGAGAAACTCAAAAACCTGGGCACGATTGGTGCTGTAGAGGCTATCCAACAGCATACCCACCATAAACCAACCATCGAGTTAGTTTGGTCGTTAGAGGGTGCAATCCAGGGTATACACCGTTCACAACTGCCGACGAACCTAAAAAATGCATTGCGCACCCAAGCTCAAAGTTATTGTTAGCCTATATTGTTTTAACGAAGCTTAGATTCTTGTTAAATCCAAATGCGGTCAATTTGATGCCGTGGCTATTCCTAGCTACGGCTCATTAGGCTAACCCGCTGTCCTTAAGTGATTTCACTCAAGTTTAACGTCTTTAAATTAGCCTCCCCTTTCATTTGATCGCCCACTCCGTTTTAATTTTCACTGCCAGCCTTTATTTTGGTTTCCTACTATTCCCTCTGCTACAAATTACCATTCAAGTTTTAATGCAACTGAATTTATAACTATTTATTTTACAACCTGCCCTATCGCTACCAAACTAGGCATATCAACACAACACTAATAAAAGGTGCCTAAATATGCGTTCATTAATCTTTATTTCAACAGCAGTATTAGCAACTCTTATCTCTTTTCAGTCGGCGGCCGCAAATGTCACTGTGCGTTGGACAGGGAAAGTACCGACTTCTGACTGCGCTTCAAACCCTATTAGCAATCAAGTCGCGTTCAACTCACAAAGCGAACGTTGTAAGGTTGAACTTAAACAAACTGAAATAACTAATACAAAAACAGCAAATAAAATGGTTTCGTTTGATGTGTAATATGAAAGGAAAACCCATTAAGTAGGCATAATAGCCAGATTAATATTCAACCTGACCTTGCATGTAATCGCAGCAAATAAATAATACGGGTATGATAATTAAACTGGCTGTTTGTTTATGCACTTAATCTTACATAAAGGGTCGCTAAGAATTTCGCTAGCCGACCACCCAACGATAAAACCCATCCAGCTCACACTCAGTGAATTTTTAGTTCTAAAAGAGTTACTCACTCATCAAGGGGAGCATTTAACCAAACACCATCTACTAAAAATGGGATGGCCCAATTCATTCGTCTGTGACAATGCATTGAATATGGTGATCATGTCTTTAAGAAAGAAGCTTCTTAGGCTCGGTGGATGGATAGAAATCAATACCATTTACAAGATAGGTTATAGTTTAAATAAAACTGACAAAATATGTGTTTTGCAGTGAATTTAAACACTCCCGTCCAAAAACCAGCGCCGCCAACCTACAACTTGCCTTTGAATATGACCAATGCATTCGGTCAGCACAGCAAGCGCACCGTGAGAGAGGAACTTCATTTCCCAAGCTAATAACAGCAGTGCTGAGATAGTCTCTAGCGAAGCATTAACCTCCATTAACAAACTTACGGCGCACTCTTTTCCTGCCGTTGTTGATTTATTTTGTAGATTCGCTAGTACTACATTGCGAATCGCTAGCGTTATTTCTTTGAGCAATTGTTCCCCAGTGGTAAACCGAAATGCTCTGGGAAAATGCTTATGTTGGTTCCAATATAGCTTATACAATTTCTGTAAGTCATAGTATATTCGATTATGTTTAAAAGGTTGCCCCATAATTATCCCTCATCAATTCGTCACAAACTTGTCTCTGAGTTACTCCGTAGTGCTCAACTTGCAGGTCGTAGCCAACAAAAGGCTACACAGGCCTTGCAAATGCCAACATACTGCCACGAGCTCTGTGATGCCATACTTAGCGGCTCATATAGCCCTGAGCCCTACCAACACTTCGCCATTACCGAACCTAAACTCAGAGAGATTTATGCCCCTTCATTCAAAGACCGAATTGCTCAAATGTG
This sequence comes from Vibrio sp. 10N.222.55.C7, assembly GCF_041473335.1. NCBI lineage: Bacteria > Pseudomonadati > Pseudomonadota > Gammaproteobacteria > Vibrionales > Vibrionaceae > Vibrio > Vibrio sp. 10N.222.55.C7. The sequence goes on along the minus strand of NZ_JBFRSC010000032.1, from coordinate 12,847 downwards.
GGTGTGTAGTCATTTAACCCCGCTAATGGAAAAGCGTTTTATTGACGACACTTACGCAAACCGTAAAGGGAAAGGAACCTACGCGGCTATAGAAAAAAGCCAAAAATTAATGAGGCAACCAAAGCACCAATGGGCAATGTCGTTGGACATATACAGCTATTTTAACCAGATAGATAAATCCCTTCTACTCAATAAAATAGAGCAGCTTATTGCCAATGCTACCATTAACCCACTTAAACAGCGTTGCCTTATTGAAGTAACCAAGCAAATTATTACTCACGATACCGCACGTGAAGCTCTTACCCGAACCGGGGATCAGTCTCTTTTGCACGCCATTCCTAAACATAAACGCCTCATTCACAGCCCAATAGGAACAGGCCTGCCGATAGGTAGCGTTACGAGCCAATTAATGGGTAATTATTACCTCAATGACCTAGACCACTTTATTAAACACGAGTTAAAAGTGAAAGGTTACGTTCGTTATATGGATGACCTATTTTTACTTGCCGGCTCTTCAAGCACCTTGCAAAGCTGGCAACAAGAAATTAAGTGTTACCTCATAGAACAATTAAAGCTTAAACTACACCCAACAAAGGTTCACCTTGACAAAATAACGCATGGCTTTGACTATTTGGGGTATCGTATTTATGGGCACCATAAAACTATACGTCAGTCTACAGTTCAGTCACTCAAGCAACGACTCTGTTATTTTCGCTCTCTCCTGATGCCACATATGACTTTACCAAATGCGACACCACCAGAACGTGGCCAATGGCAACGATGGGACAGAGCGGGCAACACGCCTCCATTAGGGCTCCCTTTATATCGCGCAATGCTAAGCACTATTAATAGTTATTACGGCTTATTGAGCCATGCTAACCACTGTAGATTACGTAAATCGCTCTATCACAATCATTTCGGCGAGTTAAAAACGCTCTTTATTCCTGCCAATGCATACTATACGAGCGTTAAGCTCCGTTCTTGTCATTTTTGATAAGGCGACAACACTGAGTATATGTCAGCCTGATACGCACGAGACGTAGTTCTGATTGGATGGGTTGTTGCTGTTGACGTTGCCATAGTTGAGGTTCACGTTGTAGTAGTTGGAACCATTAGCCGTCGACGACCAGTAGTTGTTGTTGGTCGCCCAACCCTTCACGTTTGCACTTATTGTTTATACGGAGTGTTGCCTTTCGACTTGCCCCCCTTTATTACCTCTAATAAGGCCATAAGTGCCGATAACATACCAGGGCCCGCTCACCAATGCCGTAACAAAGGTGTTCTCTAGGCGCAGCAACGCTGCTATGTTCCCTGTTTTTAGCGTATCGCCTTATCAAAAACATTACTAAGGCTACCGTTCAGTCCAACGAATAACATCAAACAACAACCTACCCTCTGGGTTAGATGTGTCCGGTGTGCATTCGTCTAGCTGGTGTACTAACCACTGTGGCATCCAAACTTTAGCGAAGCTGTTATCTATTTTTAGTCTAGGATTTAAGTCAGACCGTTCATGTACAGGTAAGTCGTTTTTGTGCGATAGATACCACTCTTCCCAATTAGACATATCGGCATAAAAACCAATGCTGATGATACCTTTTCGTCAGGAAACACCCCTACTTTTGCAAGGCTGCTTACAGGTAACCCGCCCGATAGAACACATTGTGACCCGAGTTTTTTAACCACTTTAGCTGACACTTTTAAAACAGGCAAAGAGGGGGGAGTGACCACCCACTGCTGCCATGCGAACAGCGCTTGATCATAAAAACGAACAAACATGCCTTCATGTATGCCGATAATTTTACCTTGTTGCTGACTAAGCTTGAGTTTTGTTTCAATATCCATATTAATCCTTACTGAGTTTAGAAAATAAACCGCTACCCTCTATAAAAAGAAAAAACGGCCCTGCGGGCCGCAAACTCTGAACGTTGAACCCTAAGAACCTGATACGCACGAGACGTAGTACTGACGGGATGGGTAGCTGCTGCCGACGCCGCCATAGGTGAGGCCCACGCTGTAGTAGTAGCCGGAACCATTAGCCGTCGACGACCAGTAGAAGTAGCCGGTCGCCCAACCCTTCGCGGTGTACATGTGACCAAAGTTATTAAAAAGACTCGTCAACTCATCTATATTTGCTAAAGCCCAATCATCTCTCCCGTTAAGCTCAAGTGTATTATAATGTTCACAAAGGCTATGTGCTTCAGTAACACTAAAAATTGCAAACGATCCTGAAGGACCATAAGGGATATTGTCAACATGACTACCGTAGTAATTACCACTATAGCCAACAGCGTTTAAAAAGCTCTCACTTGGAGTACCGGTAAACAACTTTCCATCGCTTTCCGCAATTTTAACACAGGCACCCGCGGCGTTTTGTTGATCATCATCCCCAACTTGGCCACCACACAAATAGGCATGAAAGGTAACTTGGCTAATCGCATTAGTCTGTGTATTGGTTGTTGTGGTGTAAGATGACGCCACATCAAAGGTCATGGTCGTTGTTGGGGTTTGATAGTTTGTATCCCACTTTACCCGCACTTTTTGCTCACCTGATTCATCGGTTTGAGTCGTTTCCGCTTCAAGGATAGGAGTAACCATTTCTGCGGTGTCTGGGTGCTGTTCTGTACTTACCACTGAAATGACTGAGTAACCTTCTACTGGGTTGCTATTTTGATCGGTCAAGGTCGCAGTAACCTGGCCACCTTCCACTGACGTATAAGGTACCGTGTCAATCGTTGCTTCTGATGACACTGCAGCCGTCTTTTCATCACCAATAAACTTAACTTCATAGTCTTGAGTAATGCCACCCACATCAAGGGTTAATGTGACGGTTTCCGCTTTTAAACTGGTTAAGCGAAACTCGGCAATACCATAGCTGTCTGTGGTAACGTTATCGCTGTCCAATGTCACATTTGGGCTAGAGACAGAAGCCGTCACAAGGGTATCTGGTCTTACTTCTTGACCGAGTTTTAACTCAACAAATACAGAACCAACATCAACTCCATCCGCGACAACTTCCGTGCTTGAGGTAGGCAATACAGTAATTAAACCTTGCTTAACACATGTCACATAATAAGCCGATGTTGGATCGACATCGCCTGTAAGGGTGCTGCCATCTTTAAGATCCACCCACTTAACCAGATCTGCTCCGTCATCATAAGCGAGGTATTGCGCTTTAACAGGCCAGTTATGTAACGCCTGAACATCGGTATCAGTGGCCATCAGCTTAAGTTGATCAAACGTCGGCACTGAACCACCGATGGTGTCGCAGTATGCTACGGCCGACGGATAACGAAAACCAGCCATATCAATCGCTGGGCTGTAGCCATCATCGTTCAGTTTTATATCATAAGGCGAGCCTTGCCCGGCTGCATCAAGTGCGGTGGGTGGTCCAATATAGAGATCCAACAAATGAGAAATGTCGTCCCATTTTGATGACTGATTAGGATCGGTCACTTCAACACGAATCAAACCCATGTCATACACTCCATTATGATCACTAACCGCAAAACTAATATAGTGGTAACCTGGTTGTGACGCTTGAAAGACGATCGTTTTATTCTGAGTGTCCAGTGGATCTTTAGGTACCGCTTTTGCGTTAAACGATTCAACATACACCAATTGATAATCATCACTATCGTCCGAGGAAACAAAGCCGCTGATGTCGATTTCTTCATCGGTCAATACGTTGACAACAACTGGATATACAATATTATCGTCAATCGTAAAACCTTGGTTAGCTTCGTAGCCCACCGCAACATCTAAAACCCCCATCAGCACAAGGCCATTAACCGAGTCTTCTAACGTATAAAGAACACGGTCAATGCCGGTAAAACCTGACGGCGGGGTATAATCCATAGTCTGGTCATCTGTACTATTTATTTGAACTGAGCTCGAGCGACCGTACGGTAGTGTAAGCTCCGTTAATACAAACTCGTCACCTAACGTAAAGCCGACTTTCTCCAATTCGTCCTTCAGTAAAACACTCACATCTTCATTAATCAGTGTTGTTGCACTTACTGGAACCAGTTCGGTTGAGCTAGGATTACTACTTACCGCAATGCGCGTAACCGCAGAACTCGAACCTTCTGAGCTACTACTATCACTCATTGGCGCTTCAGCCATACGGCTCATTGGCGACAATGTTTTAGGAGTCACATGATATCGATAGTCACACACCTTGGTATCAAAGGCCTGAATTACAAACCCTGTTTCCGTCATACTTTCTACTTGGCAGCTATCATCATTAGACAAGACCTCGACTTCACTCAGCGCAAAGCCACCACCCGTTGATGAAAATACCTTTGACGACAGGTCAACCTCGAACGATTCAGCATAGCCAGTCGAGTAGGTAGCATTTTGAGCGGAAAGCGTCGCGCTTTGAGTATTAGGGGAAACACTTGCTGAGCTTCCGGCACTTCCTTCACTGCCCTCTCCACCACACCCAAAAAGGGTAAGCGTAGTAGCGACGACAAAACCCAGGGGAATGCTTCCTCCTGGCTTATTGCTTAAAAGGTTCATATTACTTCTCTTTACTTTTTATTGATTTCAAAATTGATTTTATGATTTGTATTTAATGTTGTATTGGGCATTTACACTTTGCTGATAACAGTGATGCCATGTAGGCTAAAATTAGCACTGAACATGGGTAATGAATGCTGATCGTCCTTGATTAGCATTCATCATTGAAGGCCTATAATTATGTCTATTTTCAGCGTTCCTATTACTGAATAGGCAGTTGCATCTCTTTAGAGTATTTTTTATCGTAAGATGTTACGGTTACATTAAGTTGTTCACTTTGCGTATATTCCGCAAGAGAAAACGTTTTATCCCGACCAGATACAACAGTGAACTTTTGTTTACATTGCGTATTATTTTCTGTTGTACATGAGTTAACATAAACATCAATTAGCGTATTACTATTATTATCGATGCGTAAATTCTCGCCCTGATTGTAAATCTTATAATCAAAACTTGGCTTTGTCGTAGGCAGAATATAAACCGGTGAAAAACCATAGTTTATCTCGACACCGTGAATTTTCTCTCCCTCTTCTTTATAACGACTAGGAGTAAATGGCAGCATAAACATCAAATCTTTGCTGTTATCGCAAGACGTGTTGTGACATAAGCTACGAACACCCACGTCTTTCTCTTCACCAGGTCTTAAAACTAATCTTGGGTGCGTAAGAGATATTTTCCAATCATCTAGATTGTTTCTTGTATAACTATTACGAACGATTTTTTCGCCATCAATAAACTGAATTTCTTGTACTTTTCCATTAACAAAAATCGGGTGAGACTCATCATTAATAAGTGTCACGACACCATTGCCCTTTTTATCCGCGACGACAATCATCTTGTCGACATTAAAAGCATTGGCAGCAGTAGAAGTCATTGCTGAACAAATTGCGAATACTGTTAATAGATTATATTTAATTTTCATATTTCTCTCTACTAAAAATAATAAATTTTAGGATACTACTCGTCTATTTTGCTCAGCGCGTATATAACACCAAGTGCGAAAAGAATGAGTACATACATGTTTAAAATATTTGGTCCGATCATTACTCCGCTCTCTTATATTTGACCTTCATGCATATAATTGAGGTATTAATTAGCATATTTGCGAGCCCAAACGATAAAAGGTGAGTAGCTCGATTGGTGAGCAGTATCGCGCATTCGGATTTAAAGGTATTGGGCACTCTTGAATTTCAAAAACGCAAGATGCGAGATAGCTAAACAAGTGTAGATATCATTTACATTGGCGAGATACTCTCTGCTACAAACAAAGAAACACTGCCAAAAAATTGGCAGTGTTTCTGTTTCAAGGAAGGCAACTTAATCTAAACAGCTAACTTTCGGGTAAAGTATTTTCTCTTCAGGGTAAATCAAATTCAAATCACGATTATTAAGATTTGGATTTGCTTCGACTAATTCATCAAGTGAGCTATCAAATGCTCTTGCAATTCGGTGCAAATAGTCGCCAGGAACCACTCGGTATTCAACTAAACGCTGCTGACACGATGGCGCCTTCTTAATTGGGACAATAGACGCCAATTGGGTTTTCGGCCTTGATACTTGGGTCGACTCTTCAACAAGCTGGTCAACATTGGGCCTTGGGTTAATATCTGAAAGGCCTTCTGCGGCTTCATTGCTTGAAAAACGATAAACCAACAGTGCATTAAATGCGTATAGATCGTCTTGTTGACGAGCTAAATCAAAGACGCCTTGGTAACCAAGGTCGGCGCTCCAATTTTTACTCAATTGGTATTTAAGACCAAGCGATGCCGTAAAATTGGTGTCGTCACTAGAAAACGCGCCCCCGACTCCTGCATACAAGGAGGCAAATTCACTGACGGGTAGCAATAAGTCGGTTTCAACCATTACCGCACGTAAACTATCTATTTCCGAATCAGAAAAAGCAGAATAATCAGCATAGCCAAGTTCAAATAGTACGTTTTCACTAATGTTATATCCAACCGCCGCCTTATAACCAAGTGCTTCAGTCTGTCCCATGTTGTCATCAAATGCAGAAAACGTCATGCCACCACTCATCTGGATAGGCAGCTCCTCTGCTGATACACTTATGGATAAGAACACAGCGATAATCGATGACATTAAGTTCATTTTTTTCATCTTAAATACCAGGCTCCAACATGATCGTTACTTCATCAAAATAATCTCCGGAAACAGCAGAACTGCCCTCAATATCGTAATCAAAGTCTAAAGTAAAGTTAATACTTGTTTGCACTCCAGCTCCTTCTGAAATAGCCGTTGTTTGATACATTAATTGTCCTTCATCAACTAAGTTACCAGAGCTGCACTGATCGCAATGAATGCTGTAAGGAATAACCACACCAGGGTTACTTGAATTAACCAATTCGTATGACTGTAAGGGCATTGTTAAAACAATTCCGTCATTAAAATAGCCGTTCGCTGTAATATCAAATGACGTTGTCGATGTTATTCTTTTGCCAATTGTGTCGTAGACTGGCGTCATGACACCATCTCCACTTACAAAAACACTGTCGAGTTGAACAGGCTGATAATCAAATGAAAACAACATCACTTCATTGATGTTGCGATAAGTCATAATGCCGTCATTTTCATAGTAGTAACGAATATTTACCGGCACTGAAGCTGAATATTGCCCCTCTGGTAGCCCACTTAATGCCGACACTATTTCACTTTCGTTAATATCGAAAATAGGTCTCAGGAAAATAAATGGGCTCGATTTTTGTTTATTAATTAATCGAACAGACGAAACACAGTTTGGACCTTCAACAGTCACAATCGGTAGTGACACTTCATCAAATGAGCACCCACCACCTACCGTATTCGCTGACTGGGCAAATTCAATTCCAGTAGTATTGTATTGAACGCCCGATATATCGATCGATATTGACGGTGAAGTATTCCCATTTCCCCCAATTAAAGTCATCTCTGTTGGAGGTGTACCCGAAAATGTCGCGGCCGCCCAAGCTTCTGAAGCCTGCAACATAGGAGGAGTTTCCCACGTACTTGGCAGCATTTTACCATTGTAACGTGTCACATTGTCCCAACGAACACCACCAGCCTTCACTTCCGCGCGAACTTCAAACGCAGCTTGAGCCATGCTTGTCGTCATTAATGCAATAAACGCTACAATATATAGGATAGGTCTAGGCATTATATTTTACCTCTCGTCACCATTTCTTTCTTTGAATAGCTTCTGTCGTGAGATGTCACGGTAATGGTCAACTCGTTATTTCGCATAGTTTCGGTTAAAGGGAACGTCTTATTCCTTCCCGATACAACCGTAAATTTTTGTTTGCATTGGGCTTTGTTTTCAGCAACACATGCATCTACAAAAAAATTGAGCATGGTATTACTTTTATTTTCGACTCTAAGGCTATCACCGTTGTTGGTTAATTCGTAAGAATAATTCGGTTGTGTTGTAGGAATAATATAAACAGGTGCGAATCCGTAATTAATTTCCACACCACTCACTACTTCACCAGGTCTGTATTTACTTGGAGAAAAAGACAGCATAAACATCAAATCTTTTGAATTATCGCATGCAGCGTTGTGGCATAAACTACGTATGCCAATGTCTTTCTCTTCACCAGGGTTCAAAACTACCTTCTGGTGCGTTAATGACACCTTCCAATCGTTTAAGTTGTCTCTTGTATATTGTTTTTTTTCTACCTGTTCTCCATCAATAATATTTATTTCATCCACCTTTGCTTGGATAAAAATTGGGTGAGACTCGTCGTTGGTTAACGTAACGATACCGTTCCCTTTATCATCAGAGACAATAACCATTTTATCTACCGTAAAAGCTTGTACACTTATAGATAACAATATAGCGGTGAGTGATACTAAATTTAGTAGAACTTTATTGGATTTCATTTCCCACTCCTTAATTAACTTGTGCGACTGGGTATGTAATGGCGTTGGTGCGATAAAGTCGCTTTGCCAACAGTTTTAACTGATCGATATCTCTTTTATGAAGCGCTATTGTTTCCGCCATGTTTATAGATTCATGCGCTATATAAATTGCCTTAAACGAACCCACTTCTTTCTGAATAATTCGATAACCGTGTGACTCGAGCTTTTTAAGCGCTTTATTCAGTTCAATCGAGCTTTCGTATGCACCTAAATACATCGCTTGTAGTCGTTCATCTGCATCAATCAAATCTATCTGCTTTTCTTGAGCTATTGGCAAACAATAGTTTTGACCAAAGTTCATCTGATTTGTTGAAGTAAATTCATAAGGCAGTAAGCATTGGCTTTCTTTCGCTGACAATTCAAAGTTCATGCCTTCCAATACGGTTACTCTATAAACACCGTCGGCCATTTCATTGACTTCAATACAACCTTCTCCATGACACTCCACTTCTGTAATCGGCTGTTCTGATATGTCATTAAAGGCGCTGACAAACGAAACGACGCGACTAACTCTTGGCTCAATAGAAGCAACCGTACCTGGGTGTGTAAACACGGTTACGTTACTATCACCAGAGTTGTAAAGATCAACGCTCTCTGAATCAAATTTCGCACGATATTGACTATAGTCTTCCAAAGGCACAATTGTTTCATCGTTATATACGATGAACTTACTGTTGTTTCGCCCTTCTTTTTTAAGAGAGAAGTAACCTTTTTCATCAAACGTCTGCTCTGTATTCTGCGACTGATGAATATCGACAAGCGTATAAGACATTGCCGCTTTATCGGTAATATAAACGCCGTCTGTCGTCACGATTTGAGTGCTAGACAAGCCAGCATTGATACCACTCGTGCCATTGGTGGACGTATGGGCGGAGGCATTCATTCGAGCGTATTTAGTCGTGCCACTGGTCGCCAATAACGCATCTTGATACATATCATCCTGTTGTCGATCGTAGGTGTTACTCACCTCAAGCGACGTATTAAAGGAGTCTGAGTCAATTAACTGATTTCGTCTTACTGTTGTTTTAAATTGATTAATGTCATCACTATCACTCGTCAGGCCCACGATAGTTTCTACTGTGTCTGACAACGGGACACTCCATAACAAATTAACTGATATGTCGTCCGTCGCCTCAGAGTAATCGACGTTAATATTAACTCGCGAATCTAAAACTGTGGGCGTGCTGTAACCAACGGAAATAAACTGCTGTTCCTGTTCATCCGAGTTACCTAAATTGTCTAACTGCTTGTCGTTATTAAGCGAGTAAACCGCATACATAGATTGTCCACCGCGGAAGCTGTACGAAGAATTCAACGATAGACGTGAATAATCGGCATATCCGTACATATAAGAAGCAACTGGATCACCAAGTTCATTATCGAGAGACTCATAAGATAGACTTAAATAAGGGATACCGATATTAGCATTAAAGTGAGATGCGTCTTCGAATTGGCTGTACACAGCTTCAGTACTCAAATCCCAATCAATCAGATTGTATGCACCACCAACGGTGTACATAGTGCCACTGTCCGTGACCAAGCCGCCCAAGCCTACTTGCAACGAACGGGTGAGTTGGTAGTTAGCTAATGCCTTGCCATAAACATCGTCTTCAATATTTTGAATGCCATGTTCCGTGTAGTCGTAATGGCTTCCTGAAAACATACCCGCAGTGGCAACGAAATCCACTTCCCCCTGAGTCAGAGAGTCACCTTTGGTGTTATATACTTGATAAGTCTGGGTATTAACAACTTGCCCACCACTTGTCACCTCAAGTACAGCTTCATAGCGACCAGATGGTAACTTGCTGTAAGGAATTGAGTTCTGCCCTTCTGGTACGTTATCTTGAAAAATCAATCGACCATCACGAAGAACTTGTACACCGCCACTTGTTGGCGCATAAAAGCTCAATACTTTGTCGTTATTATGTCCGCCTACGAGCAACTTTTTAGAGGTACCTACCGTGAGCGAGTTTTGAGCAACTCGAGCGGTGTTATTCAGGAAGTCAGTTGAGTTAACCTCTGGCTCAAATTCAAAATGACCCGCTTTTATTGAGTAAGAATCGATATCTAAATGATATGCCGCTTCATACAATTCAGAACCGTTATCACTGTTGTTGGCATTGAAATCAGTTTTGAGGTATCCGTAAGGTAGCCCCAGTGTCGTTTCATTATTTAATGAAACGATTGAGTCTTGATCTTGATATTCACTCACGTACAGATCAAATGAATTGATTAACCCATTGTGTTGACTCAGAGACGAGTGGTATACCAGTTCTTCATCGAGATTCGAGTATGACAACACCTGTGGAGATACAAAAAGATAGACTTCTTGATCGTTATAGTTATGAACGATCTCAAACGTTTCTGGGTACAACTCACACTCATCGAGCTTACCTAAACACTCAGACTGATCTTGTATGCCAACCATTAATTGATTTATGATCTTCTGCTGGTACTCAGCCGACACTGTATTATCATTTAAATAGTCAGATACCTGTGCGATCGCTTTTTTATTATTCGAGTCTAATTTTAACGTGTTAAACGACGTTAAAAATGGGATCGGTGAAGTAAGGGAACCATCTAAGTTACGTATACGGACTGTTGACTCTTTCAATTCAAACAGTTCTTCAAAACCTTCAAGAACATTTTGACTATAACTTGAATACGAATACACAGGCAATAACACTAAGATTGCCATTGTTATGAGTTTGAACCTGAACATTATATATCTACCTCTATATTGAACTCTATCTCACCATTACACCTCTCCGCTTGGCCCGCTGTGATGATATCTTTAAATGACTGAAAACTTAATATAATGTCATGCTCACTATACTTATTGTCGCCATCATTTAAATTGAAATTTGAAAAAGAGACGGATTCACCCTCTGACAAACTTTTCCCGTCAATCGTTAATGTAACGAAATCATCCTGAACATTGCTCACTCCAGAGTAGTCCGTACAAATTGACGTATTTTTTGTTAACGTTGAAATATAAGGAATATCCGAAGACTCAAAAGGTATATCTGTTTCAATTCTTAATGTGGTATTAACATCATCAAATTTTGTTTTGTCTTGATTTGACGTCAACTCCAGAACTGCCGGAATAAATTCAACAGAATTAATTGAATTTGTATAAAGTTTGCCTACATCGAGGCTCGTAGTAATGTAAAGCACTTTGAAATCGGCGTTGGCATTCATACTCATGAAAGCCAATAGTATTAAAACTTTTTTCATATTGACTACCATCGTAGAGAAATAAGGCTCGTAATTACTACGAGCCTTTGAATCGGGAATTTTCTACAAATTAAACAAGGTCAGCCATAACCGTTACTGATGCTTGAACAGTAGTTCCACCTACTTCAGATTCAGGTAATACAGCAGTCTGCTTAACTTTAGTTGAAATAGTTTCTTCACCAGAAACAACATCACCAACGGCTACTGGTGCACCATTTACATTAATCTCAACAGCTTGAGATGGGTTTGCCACACCGTCAAAAGCTACTGATGCATCAACTAGAGTCCAGTTAGCTGAAGCTAATGCACCAACAACAGGAGTAACAGCATCACCATCATTTAAGTGAGACTCAAGTACGATAGTATCTGATTCAAACACACCGTCTGAGCTTGGAGTGATAGTACCGTTAAGCGCTGTTGTATCACCTCCTAGGCCAGTGATGATAAGTGCATCTGATGCGCTAGTTGTTGGAACAACGCCGTTCCATATAACAGTAGCATTTGAAGATGCGTTAGCACCTGCACTTACTGCCATACCCATAAGAAGAACTGATGCTAGTGCGCTTTTTTTGAAGTTAAACATTTTACTTTCCTTTAAAGATTAAATATTTCATAAATTAGTAATCCCGCTCCTGCGTTTAAATTTGTTAACGCTCATCGGTGACAGGACGAAATAAATTATGCGGAACACTGGAAAAGAAATATTGGGCATTTGAAAATTCCATTTGCCGAAAATGCCGATTCGATAAAACCATCAACAGTAAAGCTAGTAATACCTACCTTCGTTTTATCTACATCTATAATAAAAACCTGCCCGATAAGCTATAGTTTAAATTCTAATAAAAGAAGATTGAATTACATAAGCAATCGAACAATACTTACCATAATAGAGATTATCGAGGACAAAGAATGCCACTCACGTTTGCACACTTCTTAGAACAAGCCAGAAAGGAGCGAGGTTTAACACAGCAGGAGATGCTTGAGTTACTGCTTGAGGCCGACCCGACATTGTCTAAGCTCGACCTCAGGGCAAGATTACGAAGCCCCTTGCCCTGCAAGGACTTGCGAAAGGTAAGCGTTATTGCGGTTCGCTTTTTTCTGCTTTCTTTTGATCCCTGCTTTGAAGCTGATTTCTTCCGTCAGCAGATTTAAAGCTATATGTCTTATAACTGCTAAATTCTCA